>JAAYIO010000118.1 GCA_012523385.1 Methanomicrobiales archaeon | reverse complement strand
GGGCGGGTCTCTCTCTCTGTGAATCCGGCGTGCATGAAAATGAATGTCTGGGTCGTACATTTTTAGAGGATTTGTCTAATCAAGACTCCCGTGAGCATAATTTGTCATTTCCCGGCGGAAAAAATGCAGATAAAACAAATGGAAAGATGAAAATCAACCATCAGGAGGGAACCGTGCTTCCTCTCCCCGGTATCCTGGATCATATGTCTTTTCGCCGGTCACCGGTAACGCTTGGGAGCTGTGATGTCTGCGGCAAAGGTGGGGCGGTGTATCATTCTGATGAGCAGCGTTCGAGTGTCTGTGAAGGGTGTTATGCCCGTCTGGTTCGGGAGTGGAATAGGGCAAAAGGGGTGGGGTAAAGACGGATCACGAGAGGCGGGGGGATATACTGATGGCAACCACTGGTGAAGAATGAGTGTTCAATATTTTTCCGGACGATCCTGAGTATGATAAAAAAATAGAGGAATTATTTATTTTTCAACAATTCCTTTAGCTCATCAAGATTCAACAATATCTGCCTCTCAATCCCCTCAATCTTCTCAATAATCACTTCCGGAGCTTCATACTCAATCTTTTCATATTCAATCTCTTTATACCGCGAAATTGAAAGGTCGTAATTATTCTCCTTGATTTCACTAAACGGCACATAGAAGCACTTGCCTTTCCGGTCTTCAGGCACCTCTTCTCTCCGGCCCCTGAAGCGCTCGATAATATCAGGGATGTCGCCCTTCCCGTCAATGAGCGTCCGCTTGTCATCCAGCGAGAAACCATCCGCTTCCATATCATAGAACCAGACCTTCTCAGTCGTTCCACCTTTTGAAAAGATGAGCACAGCGGTGGAAACCCCTGCATACGGTTTGAAGACACCGGACGGCATGGAAACAATACCCTCAACCTGATTCTCTTCAAGAAGCATTCTGCGAAGTTCTTTATGTGCATTTGAACTCCCGAACACAACACCGTCCGGCACGATAACAGCACACCTCCCGCCAATCGTCAGGAGGTGAATCATTCGTTCAACAAACAAGAGTTCGGTCTTTGTCGTTGGAAGGCTCAGAAGGTCGCTGATATCGCTCTTATCGATACTCCCCTTGAAGGGAGGATTGGCAAGCACTACTGAATACCGTTCCTCCTCAGTGTAGAGCTTTGAAAGCGTATCCTTCTGCTCAATCTGTGGTGCCCTGATTCCGTGGAGCATCATATTCATGAGCGAGATGCGTGCCATCGTGGAGTCGAAATCATACCCATAGAACGTATCGTTCCAGAGCTTCTCCCAATGCCGCTGGTCAGTGATATTGTCACCGATGAGATTGTGATATTCGCCCTCACTGTCCACCTCCAGCATATCAGGACTGGTGTATTTCCGGATGATGTATTCATAGGCGTTGATCAGGAACCCTGCTGTTCCACAGGCCGGGTCACAGATACGGTCATTGACATCCGGTTCAACCAGTTCCACCATCATCCGGATGATATGCCGGGGTGTCCGGAACTGCCCGTTCTTGCCTGCGGTGGAAAGCTGGGAGAGAAGATATTCGTAGATGTCGCCTTGGGTATCACGGTTCTGGGCGGTGATATCCATCTCATCGATAAGGGCAACAGCCTCCTGCAAGAGGGAGGGCTTCGGGATGATGAAAACTGCATCCCGCATCTGGCGGGAAAAGAGCGTCTTCTCTCCGTTGTGCAGGTTCTTGATGAACGGGAAGACAACATCCCGGACATGCACGAGCATCTGCTCGGCGGGATAGTGCTTCCAGTTTGACCACCGGCACGCATCCTGTCCCGCAAAGACGGACGAATATTCGATGTCCCGTGCCCGTGCACGGTTCTGCTCGACCACATCCATGTCCTCCAGACGCTTCATGAAGATGAGGTAGGACATCTGTTCGATGGACTGGAGGGGATTTGACATTCCACCGCTCCAGAAGCGATCCCAGAGGGTGTCTATCTTTGATTTTAGTTCGGGGGCGAGTTTCATGTGATTAGTTCTCCGGTGAAGGCTTTGGATAATATGTTTTCATCTAAAGATCCTAGTTCAATTTGACTGATTTTTTGTTGCTCTGCAGAATTTTGAATCATAGTAGTAATTTCCTCGAATTTTTTTTGCAAAGGAAGAGGAGGAAGAACTATTTTGTATTCTCTTAAAATTGTTTGACTCAGATTTGGTTGTGCCCCCCCGGTTCTAAATCGAAGCAAATCTTTCCGAGATATTTTCAGTAAATAGTACAAAAAATTACTAGTGACATCCTTTCTTGGAGATATTGCACATATTGCCTGATTTATTGCTGAATCAAACTTAAGGATGCCAACTTTGCCGACTGTGGCTCCATATAGAGCAAACAATAATGTATCTTTTGAAACGATTTTTGCACTTGAATTTCTCAAACCTTCTTCTGAGATAAATTCTTCAGAATTTGATATGAATGAATTTTTTAGCTCACCAGACTTAAGCCAAGGGATATTACCATTATAATATTCTTGATGATCTCGTTTTGGTGTACCTCCGGTTGATGTTGTACATACATCACAGATTTTCTTTTTATCCCACTCCATCGGATTCGTCACCGGGTCGCCAAACATCTCCAGAAACACGCTCTGCACCAGCTCATCCGTGAGCGCATCCGCCTCCGCCCTCAGGCGCTGCGTTGCCTCTGCCTTCTCAAGGATGGCGACAATCTTGCGCTGGGTTTCGAGGGGTGGCACTGGGATATTTTTTAAATAGACATCATTTCGATTAATCCCTGGTATTGATGTAGATTTATCTAAAGAACCTAGTTTGAGCGTTTTAAACAAGTAATATAAGTATGAAATGTCCAGTGAATCATCAGATTCTATGTAATATGTTGTATCAATTGCCCAAAATGGAACATCGGACTTATGAATTGCACCAACTGAACCTTTTCTCGCGATAACTAGTCCAGATTTTTGTGTTAATGGGACATTATGATAATCAACGATTCCATTTGAACCATACACTGGGATAGTCCCTTTGTGATTTCTGTCACCTTTCTTTAATCCCTTGCCGTATTTCAATTCAATTAGATCGCCAATTTTCTTCCATTCCCACCCCTCAGGCAACTCCTTCTTCATCAATTCCTCTCATGCCTCCGCAACATACAATTCCCGTTCAAGTCCCTGGCATATGCCAATGAACGCCCTGAGATCGCCTTCGTCAAACATCGGCAGCGGTGCGTTGATGCCAAAATTGGTGAACGGAGCATCCCAGAGATCATCCATTTTTATGTGTTTTTTGCGCATAAATACCGTCTGAATCGTCCGGATGAAATAGAGCTGATCAGCAGTGTAGTGTTTATTGTTCTCGATCATAAAGGTCTGGAACGCCTCATTGATCATCTTTTTGGGGTCGGGTGCCTGGTAAAGCCCTAAGACCGATTTAATGAAATCAACCAGCGTGCCCCGTGACTGTCGGTAGCCTTTCTGTAAGACTTCCTCAGTGATATTCACACCTGCCTCCGTGAGGGTCATTTCAAGATCGGAAAGGTCGGTTTCCGTGATGGCCTCATCGTTCACGATTTTTTGGATGACTGGGTCATCAGTCGCTATCTCGCGGATTCGCTCCTCTACCTTCTTGACAAACGCCGTGACATAGGGAGGAGTATTCTCATCTATCTCCCAGATGCTACGTTCCGCAATCACATCGCTCATGTCGATGACAATCGTCTGGGGCGTCTCCTTTGACATGTACTTCATCAGCGGTGCAATATCAGAAACGAGCATCCGGGAATCCTCGAACGAAACGCGATTCCAGAACGACCGGGAGAGCACGTCATCCAGCTGGTCTTCCTTCTGCCGGACTTTTTCGAGATTGCGGGGGAGAAGATCAACCATCTCAGCGATGCCATTCTTCTGTCGTTCAATCTCCGCATCATTCCCTTCAAGGACAGCAAGACCGAGCCGCTCCGCCTTAATAGTAAAGGACGCCTCTTTGAGATTGGTGTCCATCTGGAAACGCATCAGAGGCATTATTTTTGCAGTCAGATACTCAATCGGGTCAATGGCAACATTATCCCAGAGCTGAGGAGAGAGTGCTTTCTCTATCTCC
>JAAYIO010000117.1 GCA_012523385.1 Methanomicrobiales archaeon | reverse complement strand
TTAGGATTTGAAAGCACAGTTCTCAACTCTACCGGTTTTTTCGGGAATAACCCCACCCTAAAACGCGTGAACTCCGCGACAATACATCGGGGCTTTATTATGGATGAGAGACAATAGATATAGATTGTTTGATTAATATCCATCTATGCGATGATCTGAATGCATTCAATTCTAAATAATAAACCCCCACGAATCGTCTCCCCCAGGAGGGAGTAATGGCGCCGAACATTGCAACCCGGCCCTTCGCTGATCCTTGTAAAAAGGATCAGACAGTCCTCACGCTCTGCCTGCTCACCAAAGAGAAAAACGGAGGGGCTGCCCCCCTCCGTCTGCATTTCTCGGACCGCTTTATTTGGAACTCTGCCAGAACGACACTATCTTTTTTCAGCCCGTTTAAGAGAGACCAGAAGCCTGCGGGAACTCTCGCCGCTCCATCTGATGCGGGCCGGGATGCGTTCCATGCACTCCGGAAAAGAACCACAGAACTACTCCGGCAATCTCGGGTTTGGGAACAAGAGTATCGACAGTATCCAACCATTCCCGATAAAACGGGAACCAGTTTTTATTACAAAAGATCCCAATGGGATCATAAGGTGAGCAAAAATTTATACTGAACTCTTCATCGCAGCCCTCATACTCCTTTTGTGCGGAATGCTCATTCCCCTCATTGCAGGACATCGGGATCGAAACGTCATACGGACGGCCTCACTTTCGCTTACCATCCTCGCATCAGCCCTTATGGCAGTGCCGGCCATTGCTATCCTTCTCGGAGGCGACCCCGTAGCGATTACCGCTTATGCACCGGCTGGACTCTTCTCAATCGGCTTTTTTATTGACAAGCTTGCGGCATTCTTTATCCTCATTATTGCCGTTGTCTCGGCCTGCATTGCGCTTTACTCCATCGAATACGTAAAACATATGGAGGGTGAGTCACGCCGTAACCTTTTCTGCGGATGCATGAACCTCTTTATCTTTGCCATGGTGCTTGTTGTGGCATCGGCGAACACTATCGCCTTCTTCCTGTTCTGGGAACTCATGGCCGCATCATCCTTCCTCCTCGTAATGTATGAGTATGACGGACGCGGAACCGCACGGGCCGGAATCTTCTACTTTGTCATGACCCATCTCTCGACCCTCTTTGTTCTCTTCGGGATCATCCTTCTCTGGGTCGAGACAGGTTCATTTGCCATCGCCTCCCTGACCGGCGCCCCCACCCTGATGGTAACCCTCGCGTTCCTCTCGCTCTTCCTCGGGTTCTCGATAAAAGGCGGTATCATCCCCTTCCACAAGTGGCTTCCCTACGCCCACCCGGCAAGCCCAACACCCATCTCTGCTCTCATGTCGGCGGTCATGCTCAAGATTGCCGTGTACGGACTCATCCGGTTTCTTATCACCGTCTTTAGCCCGGAACTCTGGTGGGGAATACTCATCCTTGTCTTCGGAACAATATCTGGCGTGCTTGGTGTCATCTACGCACTCAAGGAGCACAATATCAAGGCAATGCTTGCCTACTCAAGTATCGAGAATATCGGCATCATCTTCATGGGCATAGGTCTCTTTGTCATCCTATCGGCAGCAGACCTCCCCCTCCTTGCCACCATTGCGCTTCTTGGCGCACTCTTCCACTCCCTAAACCATGCCATCTTCAAGAGTCTCCTCTTCCTCACGGCAGGTTCTGTCATTAAAGCCACCCATACCCGAAACATCGAGCAGATGGGCGGTCTCATTCACCGGATGCCAAAGACCGCCGGACTCTTCTTTGTTGGGTCACTTGGCGTTGCCGCCATCCCGCCGCTCAACGGGTTTGCCAGTGAACTCCTCATCCTCATTGCGTTCTTTACGTCCGTTACCGAGGTCGAACCGCTCGTGAAGGTTCTTTTGTTTGTCTGCCTTGCACTCTTTGCCATGACAAGCGCCCTCACAACATCCTGCTTTGTTAAGGCGTTCGGCACGGTATTTTTAGGAATGCCCCGATCAGCTCGGGGAGAAAACGCCCACGAGGTGAAAGCTCTCATGCTCATTGGCCCCGGTATCCTTGCCGTAGCCTGTGTCTTTTTGGGATTGTTTGCACTCCAGATCATTGTATGGGCTGGATTTTCTGTTCCTATGCCCGATATGCTTCTTGTCGGACTCTTGCTTATTTTGATGCTGGTGCTCACGTATGTTGCACTCTACTTCACGTCACCCCGGACAATCCGGGTGAGCGATACGTGGGGATGCGGAGCACCTTCGCAGAAGGCAGGTTCGGAGTACACCGCCCATGGTTTCTCCCAGCCCCTTTTCATGATCTTCTCGTCCCTGTATCGTACCCAGATCACAAATGACCGTGAGTTCTACGATGAACCCCGCGCCATCTTTAAGTCAGGTACTGCCGAGATTCGGCTTTTAAAGGTTTTTGAGGAGTATATCTATCTCCCCATTGCAATGCAGTTCAGACGTCTTGCAACAACCATCGCACGCATCCAGAACGGATGTCTTGACACCTACGTCCTTTACGTCTTTATCACCGTAATTGCCCTTCTCGTGTTTTTGGGGTGGTCAGTATGAGTAGTATCGAATTTATCCTTTATCTCGTCATTAACACAGCGGTAGTCCTTCTCGTCGCTCCGCTCTTTATGAGCCTCCTTAAAAAGGTCAAGGCAAAAACGCAGGGAAGACAGGGGCCACCGCTTCTCCAGACCTACTACATGATTGCAAAACTCTTCCAGAAAGAGGCCATCTGTTCGCCCAACTCCTCGTGGATCATGCGGGTCGCTCCTTATATGAATATGGCAGCAATTCTTATTGCAGCACTCTTTGTGCCATTGGTATTCGTACCGGGTTCGGTTGGAGGAATAGGAAACATCATCCTGTTCCTCTATCTTTTGACCCTTGGTCGTTTCTTTATGGCACTTGGCGGTCTTGATGCCGGTAGTGCCTTTGGTGGCATGGGCAGTTCACGTGAGATGAGCATCGCGGCAATCATTGAACCCACCACCATCATCGTCTTTGCCGCGCTCGCATTTGCCTTTAAATCCCTCAACATCTTTGACATGGTCTTTGCGTCGGCAGCAACGAGTGTCCTTGCTACCCCAACCCTCATCCTGATTGCAATCTCCCTCTTCATCATCCTCATAGTTGAGACCGGCCAGGTTCCGGTCGACAATCCCGAGACACACCTTGAACTCACCATGATTCACGAAGGGATGTATCTCGAGCAGTCCGGCAGAAACCTTGCCCTCATGGAACTCTCTTCCGCAGTCAAATTTACTCTCTTAATGGCGCTCATCACGAACCTGATCTTCCCGATTGGCATTGCACTAACCCTCACGGTAGCAGGCATCATGATTGCAGTAGTCCTGTTTGTTATCAAGGCGAGCGTCCTTACGGTTATTATCGGGCTGTTTGAGTCCTCGATTGCAAAGACCCGTTTCTTCCAGCTCCCGAACCTCTTTACAATGGCCTTCTTCTTCTCGACATTAATCATCATTATCGAGGTGTTCACATGATAGACCCCATAATTGTCACTGACCTCATACGGGTCTTCTTAGTCTTCATTATCATCACGGCAGCATACATCATCTCGACAAGGAACCTCTCCTCGCTCGTCACCGTGTATGCCGTGCAGTCACTTGCGCTCGTCTTTATTGCGCTCCTCCTCTTCCAGATAGAGGGCTCAACAACGCTTCTCGCCATCGCCGCCCTAACATTTACCACTAAAGTGCTCATCATCCCCCACTTCATTGGCACGATTCAGGAAAAGATCCGGATCAAATCAGATATTCAGTTCCACTTCCTTACCCCTATAAAATCGCTCTTCCTTTCGGTCGTGCTGATGCTGGTGGTCTACATTACGTTCGTAGAAATCATGGATGGGGCGTCTGCACCGGACGATTTATTCTTCTTCGGTGCAGTCATCGGCATCTCCATGATGCTGATGGGTATGATGATCATCTTTTCACGGAAACGGGCGCTGACAAAAGTGCTCGGTTTCCTTTCGATGGAAAACGGTGCTCTCCTCTTCGGTCTTTTTATCACCGAACTGCCATTCATGATTGAATTTTTGGTAGTCATCGACTTAATCATCCTCGTACTCCTCACGACAATCCTTATTGTAGGCCTTGATTCTACGATTGAGGACTACCACGAACGTTTGCAACGCTTCCATCTCTGGGAGGATGATCTACCATGATTCTTTTGATGTTTTTGGTAATAGCACTCCTGGCATTTGTCGGTCTTATCATCTCCCGGAACCACCGGCAGATGAACACCATCTGTATGGTTCATTCGCTGGTATTCGCTCTTATCTCAGTCTGGCTCATCCTTTCCGGCAAGATTCCCATAACGTCGCTTGCCTTCGGAAGCCCGTACTTCTTTATCGACCACCTCGGAATCTATGAAGTGCTCATCTGCACGGTTATCTTCACCTGCGCTGCGGTATATGCACGGGGATATGTCGATGGACTCCTTGAAAGCGGGGAACTCGAAAAAGGCAGTCTCCGCGTCTTCTACCTTGCATTGACCTCACTCCTCATTGTGATGGTGCTCACGTTCTTTGCTGAAAACCTTGCCATCTTCTGGATCTGTGCAGAGCTTACCACCATTATCTCTGCTCTCCTTGTCGCCATTCTCTCGACCCGGGAGAACATATCTGCTGCAATCAAGTACATCTTCATCGCCTCGACCTCGATGCTCTTTTCATTTGTCGGGATCACCCTGCTCTTTGAGATCTCGCGGTCGGTAACCGGTACCGGCACCCTCAGTTGGACGGCTCTCCTTTTGCAGGCCCACTCCTTCCCAACAGGGATGATGACGGCGGCATTCGTTCTGGTCTTTATCGGTTTTGCTGCAAAATCAGGTATCTTCCCATTCCACACATGGCTCCCTGAAGCTCATGCCAAGTCCCCGTCAGCGGTCAGTGCCATCCTCTCCGGTGTGCTCTTAAACGTGGGTATCTACGGCATTATCCGGATATATGCGATTGTGCATCAGACGCCATCCCTTGGCACCGCATCGTCTCTCCTTGTCCTGTTCGGTATGCTGACCATAGGAATCGCTGCATTCTCAATGATTCCTGAAAAGAACTTAAAGAAACTGATCGCATTCTCGAGTGTCGAGAATATGGGAATTCTCCTCATTGGCCTCGCAGTTGCAACGCCCGTTGCCATCTTCTGGGTGCTCTTCCATATCATGGCCCACTCATTCACCAAAGCTTCCCTGTTCTTCTCGGCGGGAATCCTTCACCGTCAGTACAGGAACCCGCTGTCAAACGAGGTAGACGATGATATCTGTAACGTTTTCAGGTATCAGCCACTCGCAGCATGGGGAATCATCATTGGCGGTATTGCAATCACCGGCATGCCGCCCTTCCCCATCTTCTGGTCAAAATTATTCATCCTTCTTCAGGTAGGGACTGTCTCACCGCTCGCCCTCTTTGCGATGCTGTTTCTCATCTTTATTGCCGCAGTAGCGTTTGGGTACTTTGTTTTAACGACATTTACCAAGTCATCCGAGCCTGACAAGGCAACCGACATTATACGCTTCCCCACACCTATCGGCATGAAACTCCCCATCATCTTGCTGCTTCTGCTCATCTTCATTACCGGAGTCGCCTTTACAACAGGAGAAGTCTCCTTTATCACCGCCATTCAAAACGAGTTGATGTTCTCATGACACCTGAAACAAACACCATAACCGAATGGCTTGCTAACATACTGGGTCCTGATTTTCCGAAAAATCGCCTAACCGAAGGGTATGATGGTGAAGTGTATGTACGGATTACCGACAAGGAATTCGAACGTTCTATTCCCCTTTTAGCTGCGTATCAGTTCTCGTTAATCGGCCTTTTTGGCGTAGAAGAGTTTGGGGTATCGCCCGGCACGAGTCTTTTGTATGTCTTTGAGAAGACGGAACACCTCCTCATTCTTGTACCTGGATTTACCAGCCCGGCACCCTCCATTGCTCGATTATTCTCATCTGCGGCGTGGTTTGAGCGGGAATGCCGCGATGGGTTTGGCGCACAATTTACCGATGCGTTTGACACCCGCAGGCTCCTTTTACATGAAACCTACCCCGATGGATTTTACCCGTTGCTAAAATCGTGTCCCAATGAGCCCATTGAAACAAAACTCGCCATTGAACCGGAAGAGGAATACCCATTCCGAACCCTTGCCGGTGATGGGGTGTACCAGGTTCCGGTGGGTCCTGTTCATGCCGGAGTTATTGAGTCGGGGCATTTCCGGTTCAGTGTGATAGGTGAGAGAATATTCAATCTTGAGGTCCGGATGTTTTTCAAGCATCGCGGCATCGAGAAACTGGCCGAGGGAATGGAAGCCCAAAGCGGCGTAAAAATTGCCGAGGCAGTGAGCGGGGA
>JAAYIO010000116.1 GCA_012523385.1 Methanomicrobiales archaeon | reverse complement strand
GTAACATGCAACTTGTCCATACCATTCGAGAAGACCGCGGTAACTACACCTTTGTCATCTACAACTTTTATTCCGGCGATGTAAAGGAAGTTTGCGTAGATGCAGACAAGATTGCTCTCTATGAAAACAGAACGAGTATTGAAAATATCCCACAGGCATGCCCCTTTCTGCGGTTTGACGGGGAAGGTAAGGCGTGGTGCACCGTGCATCTGACCCGTCCTGAGGTCTGCCGTGACTACTGCTGCTGGCGTCTTGTCATCCGTGACGCACGGGGCAGACGGGTCGGGCGGGTATTGTATCAGCGAACCTTTCTTTCGGATACCCCGGAACTCGAAGAGATCTGGGGACAGATAAAACCCACATTGAACGGACTCTCTGATCAGGAGTGGGATGATGCCGTCATCCAACATTTAACGGAAGCCGGATACCACGTGCAACAATAATTACCAATAAAGTGGAATGCACCGGGTGACCGGCATCAGCCACACCGGTAAAAAATCGTTCACAGAGGAAACACTATGGTGAGAGGAAAAGACGGCAGATATCAGAGCGTGCGGGGTGCTCACGGGGTTGGAAAAGTATTAGGGAAAAATAAATGGGTGCATGTCTCCGGAATCAAAGAACTAACTCAGACTGAACGTGACCTGATTACTAAGGCAGAGAATGCCCTCCGTAATGAAAAGGCAACGGCCATTGATTTCACGAAGGATGTGATCGTCAGAGTGAATCCGGTGGAAAAGGATGGTGCAGTTACCTTTTGTTATAGCCCTGACTGGAACGTTACAACAGAACCTGAATGTGGTCTAATGATAGGCGTCAAAGGGCTGAACAGCGGCGTCCACCAGTTCAGAGTAACCAAACCTGCTAAGGTGCCCTACATTTACCATCACAAGTGGATGTTTGTCACCGACGAATACACTGGGTTCGATGTTAGAGAGGCAAAACGCTGGTCAGAAACATGGGAAAACCACCCCGTGGTTCGAGCCCTGATGGACGACAAAACTGAATATTTTCGCTTACGCATCGGGAAAAAGGATTACTGGCAGGCGAACGTGCTCGAACCCATCGCCAATAACCCGATGGATGAGTGATGGATGAATTGGACAGACCATGACCTTAACCAGTGAACTCCAAGAAACATCGCGCTAATGGTTCTGCCTGTATTCCCCAGACCAGCAAACGAATTTGTCGATTCCGGTGCAACCACCGTCCATATTTCACCTATTACCTCACCCCTCCCTCTTCACCTCATTATACAGCAACACCACCGAGATGCTAATGAGATTCATCGTGGTTGCCGCATACCAAAGATATGCCTCGAGCGGAGCAAGTTTAGTAATCCACCCAGACCAGAGCATAAAGCAGATGATGCCAAATGAAAGGAGGGTGTCAATCGCAAGAAAGACGAGCGGTCGTCCCACAATACTACCGACCTGTGCAATCATGCAGTACTCAAAGCGTGCAGGCCATCTCAGCAGATCAAGAACGCTTCGCCCGGCGTTCATCAGCAGGTCGGCCACTGCCCATACGATTACAAGCCACCCTGCCCAGACAAGAGCGGGTGAGGTTTCCATGCCGATGCGGACCGCAGTGATGCCAAAGAGCAGTTTAAAGATACAGAACGGGATGCCAATCGTGAGGCTCAAAAAGAAGGGACGGCCAAAGAACCGCTGGATACGATCTGCTTCTTTGCTGGAACGATCTTTTTCCGGGGGGTTGGCATCGTTCATCATTTCTCATTCAATATTGACGCAATAGCACATAAGAATGTATTCAAACGGGTGGCAACGAACAGATGGTTCAGTGCAAGGATTCCAGCCCCTTTTTACCTCTGTTGTACAAAATCATGGAAGGGGAAGACTATCACCTTCGGGCTACCACCATTTTTCACCCATGATCACTGTTTCCTGCTCATCCTGTGGGTCAAAACTCTTCCGCTACCAAAAAATCGGCAAAGGCCGTCTGCTCCACTGCTGGAAGAACCGCATCTCATCCGATCATACCACACGGAGAGGTGACGATGTCTACTGCCTGACGTGTGGACAGCATATCGGCGTGGTTGAAGCCGAATGGGCCAATATGCACGGCGGGTCATTTATCGTGAAGGGGTCGGCACTTAAGAAGTGAGGGGACAGTACCGATACGATCCCATCCCATGGAGATCACTCAACAGCATGCCCCAAATCAATCACCCGTGCGTCAGGAACGCATCCTGTGAGTAGCTCAACAGTATCCGGATGGCAGGTAAAGTAGATCACCTGATTCTTCTCTGCAAGTCCGGCAATCGCCCGGCAACTGTTCTCTTTTCGTACCGGATCAAAATTGACGAGGATATCATCAAAGACCACCGGAAGAGAGACATCATGCTTACCAAACTCCATAATATACCCAAACCGCAGAGCGAGATAAAGCTGTTCTGCCGTCCCCCTGCTCAGCTTGCCGACCTCTTTTCTTTCGCCGGCAACGGTTTCAACCAGCACGCCATCCGCATCCAGCGGTTTAATGATCCTTTGATACCGTCCTCCCGATATATCTGAAAAGATATCGGTCGCCTCCCGGATGACCGCAGGCTGGCGTTCCTTCTCATAGCGTTCTACCGCCTTACCAAGAATATAGCCGGCGATCACCCGTTTCGCCCACTCACGGGAATGGACATTGACATCGTCACAGAGATACCTTTTTTCCGATTCAAGTCGTGAGGATTCATCCTCAGTCTCAAGCTGTGCGATAGACTCTTTGATCTGCCCAAGTGCGGTGCTTTGCTCTTCAATACGCATCTCAGTCTCCGCAAGTCTTTCTTTCAGATCTGCAAGGGCTCCGGCAACTTCTGAAGAATCCAGTGTTTCAAGTTCAGCGATAAATGTATCAAACGTTGTATCCTTTCCTGCGGCCCGGGCAATGGCGGATCTACGGGATAGAAGCTCACGGTTGAGTTCTCTCTGTTCACTCCATACCCTCCCGTGTTCGCGGAACTGGTCTTCATCGGTGGATGATCCTTTCTCAAGGAGCACGGTTTTTTCCGCCAGAAGGGCATCAATTTCTTCGGTGAGAAGAGTTATTTCATTCTCAAGTTTCCGGCACGAGTGCTCAGCATCCTCTTTTTTCGTGCGGTTTGCTTTATTCTCACCTAGAGAAGCGACCAGAGATTCAATATCTCCTTCAACAGACCCGGTGGAGAGAACACCGCACTCCAGTATCAAAGAGTTCACCTGCGACTCATATTCCGCAACCGTGGTGATTAACGTTTCAAGGCGTTCTGACTGCGTTTGGTTCGAGTGGAACTGCGTGATCAACTGATGAGCCTTCGGCAATAGTTCCAGCACAATATCCGGGAGCATCTTTTCCGAGAGAGAGACCGAACGAAGCCACGTCTTCCATTCTGCACTCAATTTTGAGAGTGAATCTGCGGTTCGGCCATATTCCGCCGTTTTTTCTACCAGCTGTACATTCTTTCCGACAAGTTCCTTTTCCAGCTGGAATATCTCGGATTCATGATTCGCACGTTCTGAAATGGCTTTTGACAGACGCTCCAGTTCATCCCGTCTGCCTGCGATGGATGCGGTAGAGGGAATCTCTCTAAACCCTGCTTTCCGTGCCACCTCGGTCAGACGTGACGACAACGCCGCTACTTCATCGCATTTTTTCCGGCGGAGATCAGCCCATTCAAGCACCGTAGTCTCCGATACATTCGCAGATGCACCGTCAAACACATCCTTTCGGCGTGTTTCGTGCTTCTGGATTGCTGACCAGTACACCCCAGCGGCAATAAAAAAGAGCACCATCAAACCAGCGCCGATAGAGAGGTTATCCGTCATTGCACCCAGCCCGAGAGAGAGCACACCCGCGGCAATGAAAAGCCCTGCAGGCCAGAGGGGCATCTTTCCCGTAAGCGCCGTTTTCGCCTCTTTCCAGCGTTCACCTGCCGCCGCCTCTTCTTTTTCGGCTCGTTCAAGATCCATCTTTAGCCGCTCAAGTGCAGGGATTTCAGCGTATAATTCGTCAACCGCCTTCTTTTCCCGCATCACGTCTTCTTCAGAGGGCAGACCCTCAGATGCCCGGTGGGCCTCCTGTAATG
>JAAYIO010000115.1 GCA_012523385.1 Methanomicrobiales archaeon | reverse complement strand
GCCTCGTTCCGGTTATTCAGCCACAGAGAATCAAGCGATATCTTATACGCAACAAGGGTATCCTTGACATCATTCATATGGTCAATTTCATTATCCCGTCCCTGCACAGGAATACTATACGTCTGATACAGAGCAAGAACTACTACCAGAAGACCAATCAGAAGAATAAACCCAATCACTTCTGAGAGCCCTTCGTCACCCTGAAACGACTTCATAAGACAAATATGGAAGTTTGCCGCCGGAACAATAAATACATGATTGTTACTGCCGTGACATGAGATGCCGTTTGTACCACGGGCAGCCGGAATGCCGGATAATACCTAAATATTGTTAATCTTGAAACGCCAAATAATATCCAATGCAGCAACAGGAAAAAGAAGCTCAGGAACGAATACACTGGGCAGATGTCTGTGCAGCAGATGTTGATCAGGAAAAACCCCACTACATTGCCACCGGGATTACGCCTTCAGGGCCTATTCATCTCGGTAATATGCGGGAAGTTTTGACTGGAGATATTGTGCACAAAGCAATGATCGAACGCGGGCTTTCAGCTGAGCTTATCTATGTCGCTGATGATTTTGATCCACTCCGCAAGGTGTATCCATTTCTCCCCGATTCATACACAAAATATATTGGCATGCCCATATGCGACATTCCCTGCCCCTGTGGTAACCACGCAAACTATGCAGAACATTTTCTGGAACCGTTTCTGCAGTCACTCGAAGAGATGGATGTACATCCAACCATCGTTCGCTCAAGTGAACTCTACCGCTCCGGTACATTTACAAAAGAAATTGCAACCGTACTTGAACGTCCGGGAGACATAAAAGAGATTCTGGAGCGGGTTTCCGGCAGAAAACTTCCCGACTCATGGGTGCCTTATTATCCAATATGCGGGAAATGCCATACCCTTGCAAATGCAGAAATCCTTTCCCATAACCCGGAAACAACATCCGTTACATACCGCTGTTCCTGTGGGTATGTTGGAGTATCGGATTATTCAAAAGGTGAAGGAAAACTGGTCTGGCGGGTGGACTGGCCCATGCGATGGTACAATATGGGCATCACCGTTGAACCGTTTGGAAAGGACCACGCTGCCGCCGGAGGATCATATGACACCGGAAAAGAGATCGTGGAAAAGATATTCGGTGGAGTTGCACCATTCCCCGTTCAGTATGAATGGATCAGCCTGAAAGGCAAGGGATCAATGGCCTCATCGACCGGTGTTGCCATATCCATCAACGAGATGCTTTCCATAGTTTCTCCGGACGTCTTACGTTACATGATTGTCCGAACCCGTCCGGAACGGTCAATTAACTTTGACCCGGCGATGGGACTCTTGTCACTGATTGATGAGTATGCACGCATTGCAGAAGACAAGGACAGCCGGGAATACGAATTATCTGCGATATCCGCAATTGCAACCGACATCCCCTTCCGTCATATGATAACAGTGGTGCAGATTGCACAGGACAAGGAAACTATCTTTGACATTCTTGCCCGAAGCGGGTATAATGTTGACAACAAAGAGGCAGTGCTTGCAGGTGCAGAGCGGGCACGGATCTGGGTTGAAACGTATGCGCCTGACATGGTGAAGTTCACCGTCCAGACCGAACTCCCTCCGGCGGTATTTGCGTATACCGAAGATGACAGGAACGCACTGCGTGCCCTTCTTGCACACTACGTCATCATGGACGAATGGAAGGCAGAGACCATCCACAATGCGATATATCGAGTAGGTGAGGACACCGGGGTGAACGCAAAGAAAATATTCACCGCAATCTACCTCGCAATTCTCGGCAAGGAACGGGGACCCAGAGCCGGATGGTTCCTTGAAGCCCTTGGAAAAGAGTTTGTGGTGCAAAGAATTACTGATGCGGTGAATGCCGTTGCTTAGTACCGCCTGCAAACTCTGCCACGAAGGCGCAAAGATGGTTCTGTTTGTTACCGGGAGGTGCACCAGAACCTGCTGGTACTGCCCGATTTCATCTGAGAAGAAAGGGAAAGATACCGCCTATGCAAATGACCGCGTGATTCTGAATGATGACGACATCCTTGAGGAAGCGTGGTCCATGGAGGCACTGGGTGCGGGAGTAACCGGGGGAGAACCCCTCCTCGTACCTGAGCGGGTACACCATTACTGCACCCTTTTGAAACAGGAATATGGAGAGGAGTTCAATATTCATCTCTACACCGGCATGGCGCCGACGGAAGATATTCTCCTCCTTC
>JAAYIO010000114.1 GCA_012523385.1 Methanomicrobiales archaeon | reverse complement strand
GCTTCAAACTGTTGAATCTCCCCGGCAACCACACCGTCCCAGAAATTCTCCCATTGCAGGTGTTCCGGATACTGATATATCTCCCCAATATTCATCCCGAGAAGGGATGCATGAGGAATCTGCACCATATCCGCTGCTTTTTCATTGGTATAAATAATTTTGCCGCTACGATTGACCCACACAATCCCAATCGTTGCCTGATCCACGGTCAGTCGGGTGATAGTGAGCATCTCCTCGTATTTCCTGCGTTCAGTGATATCGATGATAGTTCCGATGATCGCTGGAGAACCGCCGTACTCACCCGATGAACCAAATATTTCAACCGGGAATGTTATCCCGTTGCGGGTTATCCCCTGCACCTCCAGATGGATATCATCGCGTTTTCCTGCTATGCACTCACTGAAAAGATCAAGCATCTCACTACGCATCCCGGGTGCAATGAGTAACGCTGCATTTAATCCTATCATCGAGTCAGTTGAATAGCCAAAGAACCGGGCACAGGTCTCATTGACATAGACAAACATCCCGTTCTGAATGATGTAGGTACCGAGACTGGGGTTCTCTGCCACCAGCCGGAACTTTTTTTCACTCTCCTGCAGGGCATTCAGGGTCAGAACACGCTCGGTGACATCGATGATGGTCCCCAGGGAACGGAGATAGGTGCCATTGTCGCGGTAGTAATGGCTTCCCCGACAGAAAAGATATAAAATATCCCCGCTGTCTTCCAGAACAGCACGGAATTCTTCTGAAAATTCACTATGATCTCTAACAGATATACAGAAATGTGCAGCCAGCCACTCACTGTCGTCTGGATGTATCCGGAGGCCGGGGCGTTCGAGGAAGGAAAGCTGACTGAAGGCTTCACACGTATCCGTCAGTGAGAGTGCCATGCATGAGCCTTCGCACTCCCAGTACCGGATATGAGTAATACGCTGTGCCTCATTCACTTTCCATTGACGCTCGATAAGTTCGTTTTCAGCCTCCTTTATCTCGGTGACATCCTGAACAATACCCACACTCTTCTGCGGCGCACCCTGACTATCATATGCCGTCTGACATCGACCGTGGAGGTAGCGAATTCTCCCATCAGGAAGCTGGACACGGAATATACTATCAAACGGCGTATAATCTTTCAGGTGACGTGAATACGCCTCTTTGACGTCTGCGATGTCTTCTGGGTCTACAAATGAACGCAAAAATGCCGTCAGCGTTTCCGGTGCAGGCGTGCCCCCAAACCCAATCGTTTGCAGGATATCCCGGTCAAAGGTAAGCCGTTTTTCGGGAATATCATAGGTCCACCCACCCACACGGGCGATGTCCTGAGTTCCCCGCAACTGTTCTTCCCGCTCCTTCAATGCTTCCATTGCCTCACGCGGTTTGGTTATATCCATAATAGTGCCAACCATCTGGCGCCCACTACCTGAAGTATCCGGCGATACAATGACACCTCGTCCTCTCACCCATCTCCAGGTACCATCCCGATGGCGAATTCTAAACTCAGAAAGGAAGGGAGCTCCTCTTTTAGCGAAATAATCCTCTAATATCTTTCCAAACAGCGGACGTTCATGCGGATGGATCAGGGCCATCAGATCACTGAACGTACTTGCTTCTATCTCACTCGGTGCAGCCCCAAGGATCTCTGCAAACCGTGCATCAAAGACCAGATTATCTGACGTCATATCCCACTCCCAGATACCCAGGTCCGCCCCCACAACCGCAAGAGAGAACCGCTGTTCACTTTCACGGAGGGCATTTTCTACGGCCCGACGGTCAGTGATATCACGGACGTAGGCACAGCAAAACGCCTGAGACCCAACCTTCACATAATTTTCTGAGACTTCAACCGGGAAGAAAAAACCATCGCTATTCCGGTTAAGGGATTCACTGAGACGGATTTTCTGCTTTTTGAGTGCATTCCAGTGACCCTTCCATTTCTCCGGGGTATATGTCGGGTCAATATCCCCAATTGAAAACCCCGCAAGTGATCCATCTTTTCCATAGGCATTCACTGCCTGCTGATTGCCGTACAGAATTTTTCCATTCGGGGCGATGTAGAGCACATTATCACGGGATGTCTCTACCGCAATCTGTGTACGGAGAAGTTCCTCTTCGGCCTTCCTTACATCAGTAATGTCCTGCATCGCACCAAATACCGGCGATACCTCTCCCTCTTCGTCAATACCAGGTTCAATCCATGTCCTTACCCACAGTTCAGGCCCACCACGTGCAATAATCCGGAATATATGATTGTATGAACGATTATCCCGTGCAGCGGATTTAATTTCAGCTTTTACCTGTTCGCGGTCATCCGGATGGATAAACTCACAGAAATCATGAAATGTACAAACCGATTCTTCACCTGAAATATTGAGTATCTCATACATGCCCGCATCCGGAAGGATGAGACCAGTCTCTACATCATATTCATAGTATCCAAGGCGGGCGATTCTCTGGGCATCCCGGAGGAGCCGGTTTGTCCTCAGAAACGCAATTTCAGCATTTTTTCTACGGGTGATATCAGAATGGGTTCCAATCAGCCTTTCGGCGCTGCCATCCTGTAGCCAGCTTATCACCCTTCCGTGGGTTTTGATCCACCGCCAGGTCCCATCTGCTGCCCGCATCCGGTACTCACTGAAATACTCCTCCCCTTTTCCCAGAGCCTCATTCATGATCTTGAGCACATTCTCTTTCTCATCAGGATGGAGGTGCTCCTCCCAGAAGACAAAAGCATCACCGGGTGTCTCACCACCATACCCCAGCATCGTATACCATTCCGGTGAAACGATAGTATTCATCTCAGGAAGACGGATGTCAAACACACCAAGGTTTAGGGCCTCTATCACCAGACGGTATCTCTGTTCTACCGCAAAAAGGGTTTTTTCAGTCTTTTTGAGGGCTGATATATCAGTCGATAACATGCCAACCGCCCGGACATTGCCATCGCTGTCCCGAACAGGATACAGGATGGTGTCATAGACCCGGCCCTCTCCCGTATCCTGAAAACGAACAGGCAGTTTTTCATTCAACACCGTAGCAAATTTATCCCGTAGAAGCATCGGGAATTCATCTGACCTGCCAGTGGCGTTAAATACGGATGTTCCGGAAAGTGCATCGGCTCTCACCCCTGAT
>JAAYIO010000113.1 GCA_012523385.1 Methanomicrobiales archaeon | reverse complement strand
TCCTTAAGTGAAGCGGCAATAAGCTCTGCGGGATATTCATAGTCAGGGAGACCACCGGCGAAGTAGGCCGCATACGAGGCCAGATCAAAGTGACCGTGGCCGGAACAGTTAAAGACAATCGTCTTCGCATCATTCTTCCGGGTGCACTCTGCTGCCACATCAATCACCGTTTTGATGGCATGGGCAGACTCGGGCGCCACAATAATACCTTCCGAGCGGCAGAAGGAAACTGCTGCCGCAAATACATCATTCTGGTGGCATGAGACCGAATCAACCATTCCTTCGTGGTGCAGGAGGGAAACAAGGGGTGCCATGCCGTGATACCGCAGTCCGCCTGAATGGATAGCGGGTGGGACAAAACCATGACCAAGGGTGTACATCAGCATAATCGGCGTATACCCTGCCACATCACCGTAGTCATACGCATAAAGGCCCTTAGTGAGTGTCGGGCATGCCGCCGGTTCGGTGGCAATCATCCTGCAGTCAGGCATTCTTCCGGCCATTTTTTCCCGGATGAACGGAAATGCAAGCCCTGCAAAGTTTGAACCGCCACCAGCACAGCCAATGACATAATCTGCGGTCTCCTCACCTGCCATCTTTAGTTGTTCCAGTGTCTCAAGACCAATCACCGACTGGTGCAGGCAGACATGGTTTAGCACAGACCCGAGGGAATAATTGGTATTCTCATGAGAGACTGCATCCTCGACCGCTTCAGAGATCGCCATCCCAAGAGAACCGGGGGTATCCGGGTCCCGTTCCAGTATGGTGCGTCCGGCATTGGTATCCGGCGACGGGGAAGAAACACAATCGGCCCCCCAGCACTGCATCATCATCTTGCGGTAGGGTTTCTGATCATAACTTCCCCGGACCATGTAGACCTTGCATTCCATGTCAAAGAACTGAGTTGCAAAGGCAAGGGAAGAACCCCACTGCCCGGCACCGGTCTCGGTCGCAATCCGCTCAATGCCATCTTTCATATTGAAATACGCCTGGGCAATCGCTGTGTTCGCCTTATGCGATCCGGGGGGGCTGACCCCTTCATACTTGTAGAAGATCTTTGCCGGCGTCTTTAAAAGTTTCTCCAGCCTTCGGGCACGATAGAGGGGAGATGGTCTCCATAGGGTGAGTATGTCCCGCACCTCAGTCGGAATGTCAATGAAGCGTTTGGTCGACATCTCCTGTTGGATGAGCTCTTTTGCAAAGATTGGGGCGAGATCCTCCGGGCCAATCGGCTTTTTTGTCTGCGGATTATAGGACGGCGAAAGGGGCACCGGCAGGTCTGCCTGAATATTATACCACTGTCTCGGCAGATCATTCTCATCGAGAATATACTTGGTTTCCATGTGATATCTGTAGGTTGTTGTACATATATATACATTATTGATCACAGAATATACTCACTCATTAAAATAACGAGCCATTTCACCAGTCGCAGATCAACACAATGGAAGCAAGGACACCACAGGTAAGTAAAAGGTCATGCAAAAAGTAAGGTATCTGAATACCATGAGTGACCAGAATATTTTTCCAGAGGTCATCTTCGGTGAACCTGATAGTGCAATGCTTCACCGGCAGGGTCTTGCCGGCGTGGACATGCACTTCCACACCAACCACTCTGACTCCCCCACC
>JAAYIO010000112.1 GCA_012523385.1 Methanomicrobiales archaeon | reverse complement strand
GGATAAACGAACCGCCGAGGGCGTCAATCGCGACAGACTCTGAAGCGACCACATGGCCCGTTTCGGTTCTTCCGATACAGAGTGGGCGGATACCCAGCGGGTCACGGAATGCCCAGACTTCATCATCAAGCATCATCACCACCGAGTACGAACCCTGAAGACGGCGCATACACATGGCGACCGCCTCAGTGATATCCGCTGAAACGCGATATTCGTCGGCGATGATGTTACCGATCACTTCAGTATCGGTTGTTGTGCAGAAAATTTGGCCACGTTTTTCATACTCTTCCCGGAGAACGAGAGAATTGACAAGGTTGCCGTTGTGGGCCAGTGCCATCTTCCGTCCCCGAAACGTGAACGTGAATGGCTGAATATTTTCAAGTGCCTTTTCCCCGGTAGTCGGATACCGCACGTGCCCGAGGCCCGTCCCCCCTTTCAGACCACAGAGGATCTCTTTATCAAACACTTCCGCAACAAGGCCAGAGCTCTTTGCTTTAAACAATGTCTGGCCATCAAATGTTGCAATGCCTGCACTCTCCTGACCCCGGTGTTGCAGGGCATAAAGCGCATAATACAGGGGGAACGAGACATCGCCCGAATCAACGATGCCAACAATTCCACACATAATAAATCCTAAAAAATCAGTTAGGAGAAGTTCTTGCGGTTTTATTCACCCAGTTATACTTGCGCAGACGGGGAGACTTACCAAACCCACACGAAGCACATACACCGTGACTCTTGTGGAATGAAATCTTACCACAGCGCCTGCAGGCAATATGCGATCTTTTCTGCCGTTTACCCATTGAGGGTGTGCCTTTACTCATTTTTTGTTACCAACCTGAATGATGTTATTCTACGGACGGAGAGATGTAAATTACATTATCTCCGCGGACGATCAAAGTGCCGCGTTTTTCAGACACGCCATCAATATCTTCCTCTGCATTGTCGAGGACGAGGTTCATATGAACATCATAACCCTGGAGAATACCCCGGATTTCCCTATCGCCCTTTAAATTGACGATAACCGGTTTCTGGTTTAGGGCCTTATCTAAAATTTCCAATGGTCTTCTGGTCATTAGACTACCTGTTCTAATCGATGAGGATTACTATAATTGCGGCTGTAACATAGATAAATATAGCGACCAATCTCGTAAGATTGGATCAAAATCCTAAAATATCCAAAAGATAACGGGGAATGCTAAATATGGCGAAGATAAGCTCACGAAAAAGACATACGATACGAAAATCTGACCTCTCCCGCATCTTTCGCGGGCTCGAAGAAGAGATAGGAACGGACGCAGAACTCTTTCGTTCATCGGCCGCAGAGGTGGTAGACACAAACGGAGATATCACCCTGTATCTCATTGGAAAGAAGCCCTATCTCATGGAATATCAGGAGATGGTGTTTCCGACCCTGAGAGGTGCCATCGCTCATCCGTTTTCAGCGCGCAACGTTGTCGTTGATGCCGGCGCGATACGATTCATGGTAAAGGGCGCAGATGTGATGCGTCCCGGGATTGTCCGCATGAGTAAGGACATTCGAGCCGGACATCCGGTACTCATTACCGAAGAGACCTACGGAAAACCCCTTGCAGTAGGTATCGCAGAACTCGATGCAGCAGAGTTAGAAGCCGCAGATACGGGTAAAATGGTCCAGAACATCCATTACGTGGGCGACGAACTCTGGAACATCGAGTTCTAAGAGAAGCCCACAAAAAAAGATACCATTAAATAAAATTCACTCCAAAATCCATTCCATGGCTAAATTTCTGGATTCCATCCTTGGCAGGAGTTCCACAACTACGGCAGAGTCCGATTACATGGAGCTGGATCTTGCATCGTTTGAATCCGTTTCAGGGGATTCGTCACCGGCTTCTATGTACGTCAAGATCGCCACAATAAATGACCTCAAGGACACACCCCGCGTAAAGGACGAGATCTATAATGGAAACATCGTTATTGTTGATGTCTCGCGACTGAAGATGGACAAGATCACGTATGAACGCGTCTTAAAAGACCTCCGGGCCGTTGCGCATGATATCAACGGAGATATTGTCGGTCTTGGCGACCAGAAGTATGTGATTCTTACGCCAACATCGGTAAAGATTTCCCGCGATAAAATAGGCGGAGGGCTCTGAGAGTGGACCGGGTCATCCGTGCCCCATGCCTTCAGTGTTCAGAAGAGATCGAATACCTGTATAAAACCATAGAAATCCCTTATTTTTCCGATGCTCTCATTACAACCGTGATCTGTCCTTCCTGTGGGTTCCGCTCTGTCGATGTAATGATACTGGGCGAGAATGAGCCAGCGCGCTATACCCTCGCAGTCTCTGCTCCAAAGGACATGGAAGCCCGTGTAGTTCGATCAACGACCAGTACGATAGAATTACCTGAACTGGGTATTCTCGCAGAACCTGGGCCCATCTGTGAAGGGTTCATCACCAACGTCGAAGGAGTCCTCGTCCGCATGATTGATGTGGTCAATCGCGTGATCAGCTGGTCGGAAGGGGAAGAGCTCGAGCGTGCAGAGGCACTCAAAGTACGCATTGAAGATATGCGGTCAGGTAATGTGCCATTCACGCTGGTTATTCAGGATCAGGACGGGAACAGTGCCATCATCCACCCGAATGCAGTAAAGAGTGCATTCGTCCCGTACGAAGACCGGATGACATAAGCCTCATCCTTTTTTTGCGACATATTATCAGGACATCCCATGGCACGCCTGCGTGTCGGTGATGGAAACCGAAAGGTCAGCAAAGATTCGTTGAAAAAAAGTCTCTTCTCGCAGGGATAGGTTGCATCACTCAAATACTTCCGGGCACAGGCGCAAAAAAAAGACGGGAAGGGATTATTCGATAGGTTCGCCGCGTAAAAAGACGCCGGGAGTGTTCGTGATTCTCCCAACCGGGCGGGCATCAGAGAAGATTTTCTGCACCGCCGCGACCGACTCCTCCGGTACGATAAAGACATAACCCATGCCCATGTTAAAGGTCCGGTACATCTCTGCCTCATCCACACTGCCCATTGACTGCATCCAGGGGAAGATGGGTTGCGGGATGAGGGGGTCTGTGATCTCATATCCCCATTCGCCCAGACGGTTCAGGTTCAGAAGACCGCCTCCCGTGATATGGCACATCCCATGCACCTCAGCGGTGGCAGTAACATCCAGCACCCCCGCATAGATGCGTGTCGGAGTGAGAAGCTCCTCACCAAGCGTTGTTCCCCACGGCATCATCTGATCATAGCGTGCATACGACTCAACCAGTTCACGGGCCAGCGTGAGACCGTTTGAATGGATACCGGAGGATGGCACACCCACAATGATATCGCCTGCTTTTATGGTTTCACCGGTGATGATGGCATCCTTTTTCTGGACGCCAAGACACGTTCCTGCTACGTCAAGGCCGGTCACCATGCCCTTCAGGGTGGCCGTCTCGCCGCCGATGACCGTCATATTCGCCTGACGGGCGCCTTCGTTTAAGCCTATCCCCACCTGCTCCATCTTACTGATGGAAAGCTTGTCGGTCGCAATATAATCGACAAAGGCCACCGGGTCGATGTTCATCACATAAAGGTCGTTTACATTCATCGCGATGCAGTCAATGCCGATGGTAGTCCAGTCTTCCATGACATCTGCTACAAGCATCTTGGTGCCGACACCATCCACCGCCAGAGCAAGATAGTAATCGCCAAACTCGATCAGACCCGCAAAGTGTCCGCTTCCACCGGCCGGTGCATAGTCGCCGGTTCTCTTAAACGTCAGTTTAGAGACCAGTGCCCTTACCGCAGATGCCTCAAGCCCGATATCCACACCCGCTTCACTGTACGTATGTTTTCTGCCCAGTCCTCTCATTTTTCAGATCTCCTCTCCAAGCCCGAATTCTTTATGCAGTACGCGAACAGCCCGCTGTCCGTCATCCTGTTTCACCACAAACGAAATATTGACCTCAGATGACCCCTGTGAGATCATCACGAGGTTGATGCCCTCGCGTCCAAGGGCAGTAAATAACAGACCGGCAATACCCGGAGAACCCGCCATGCCGACACCGACAACGGCCACCGCAACCACGTCACGGTCATGGCTCACATCCTGAATATATCCTTTCTCAAGCACCTCATTTAAGGCGGCAAGGGCAGTGAATAGCTGTTCATCACCCACAATAAGAGAGATGTTTGCCTCAGATGACCCCTGTGAGATCATCATGATGTTGACCTCATACTCTCCCAGCGCAGAAAAGATGGCACGGGCCACGCCCGGACGACCGATCATCTGCGCACCGGTGATGTTGATCAATGATACCTTGTCAATATAGGTGATCGCCTTGACCACGCGATGGTTGGGCGTGGCCTTGTCCACCACACAGGAGCCCGGAGAATCTGGGTTGCGGGTGTTTTTCACCCTGACCAAAATCCCCTTTTTCATCGCCGGTTCAATGGAACGCGGGTGTAACACCTTGGCACCAAAGAACGAGAGCTCCATTGCCTCACTGTACGAGACCTCGGGGAGCACCCGTGCGTCCTTGATAATGCGGGGGTCAGCGGTCATCACGCCGTCCACATCCGTCCAGATCCATATCTCATCTGCATCGATGGCAGCGCCCACAATGCCCGCAGTATAGTCCGAGCCACTGCGGCCAAGAGTCGTTACGATCCCGTCAGCAGTGCATCCCATGTAGCCCATGATGACCGGCACCGAATCCCGAAGAAGCGAAACAACACGCGACTGGATGAGGGTGCTACTCTCTGCAAGCACCTCGGCGCATCCGTGATGGTCGTTTGTCCGGATACCGGCCTCGCACCCGTTCAGTGTCCGGGAGGGAATGCCCGCTTCCCTCAGCGCCGCAGAGACAATAAGGGCAGAGAGACGCTCACCAAATGATATGATATAGTCCCGTGACCGCGGGGTCAGTTCGCGCAGATTATCGACAGCAGTAAGAATATTTCTCAGTTTTTCAAGCCGCTCGTTGATGGCCTGCATAACAGTGTCATACTCATTCGGTGCCACTGCCTGCAGAACCTTTCCGTGCCGCGTTTGCATGGATACAATAAACGTATCAATGGGTGGTTCATCACGGTCACCTTCAACCTCTGCGGCGATTGCATGGAGCTCGTCTGTTACACCTGACATCGCTGAAACTACGACACAGAGCTCATTTCCTGTCGTGTGGTAATGTTTCAGGATTTCGACAACCCGGCCAATAGAGTCCTGATCACCGACCGAGGTGCCGCCAAATTTCATTAAAAGCCTCATTCTGGCTCCACTATCCTATCTATTTC
>JAAYIO010000111.1 GCA_012523385.1 Methanomicrobiales archaeon | reverse complement strand
GCTCCAGTTGCCTCCGGAACTGGCTGATTACCATCTTTCAGGCGACCTCCACATCCACGACCTCGAATACTTCGGGACGCGCCCGTTCTGTCAGGACTGGGATCTGCGGTATTTCCTGTATTACGGCTTGATGCCGGATGGCAGTGGAACAAAAGCATCGGTTGCAGGTCCTGCAAAACGTGCTGAAGTGGCAATTCTCCATGCCGTAAAGGCACTGGGCAGCGCGCAGACGAATTTTGCCGGCGGCCAGGGTTACTATAATTTCCTGACATTCATCGCCCCCTACTTTGAGGGATTGCCGTATAGCGAAACAAAGCAGCTCATGCAGATGTTTGTGTACGAGATGACGCAGATGATGGTGGCCCGCGGGGGTCAGGTAGTATTCTCATCTGTTCAGCTCTCACCCGGCGTGCCCACCCTCTGGAAAGATAGGCCATGCGTCTACAAAGGAAAGGTATGGAACGGGGTACAGGCTCCCGAGCGGAAATATGGCGAGTTTGAACGGGAAGTCCGGCTTCTTTTTAAGGCGTTAATGGAAGTAATGCTTGAAGGTGACTACTGGGGCAAACCATTCAACTTCCCCAAACCTGAGATCAGCATTGAACCAGACTTTTTGACCGAGGATGAGGAGTTCAACAGAGCAAATCCTGATGTCCCGTCATACCATGACCTTTATCTGATGACATTCGAACTGGCATCAAAATACGGCACCCCGTATTATGACAACCAGATTCCCGCATACCGTGGTGCCGGAGAAGGGATTTCCTGCTACCAGTGCTGTGCATATCAATTCTCCTCTCTTGCAAGCGAAGACGACGATTTTTATGATAAAATGCTTTTCAAAGACGGAAAACATTTTTCCATGGGTTCATGGCAGGTACTGTCCATAAACTGCCCTCGGGCGGCATATCGAGCTGGAGGGGATGACAAACGACTCTTTGCAGAACTCAAAAAATTAATGGATGTCTCGGTTGAAATATTCCGGATAAAACGGCGCTGGATGAACAACATCCGTGCAACCGGCCGGATGCCATTTGCCATGCAACGGCCGAAAGACCCCAATGACCCGGATATGGAAGAACGGGGACCGGTTGCGGTCGACCTTGAAGGACTGGTGTATACCATCGGTATTGTCGGCGTGAACGAGATGGTTCAGCACCATACCGGATACCAGTTGCACGAAAGCCGTGACGCATTCAACTTTGCCATACGGGCATTAACCGAGATGGAGCTCTACTCTCAGGAAATTTCCCGAAAAACCGGCATGACGATTGCGCTTGCCCGGACACCTGCTGAGACAACCGGACAGAGGTTTGCCATCGCTGACCTGATTGACAAGGATTTCCGACCCCATGCGGAAAAGGTGATCAAAGGGGATCTTGAGGCGGCACTCCCAGAGCTGGGACAGAAGTTTGATCTTCCGGTATACTATACAAATGGCACTCACGTTACCCCGGGCGCAGACGTTCCTTTGACAAAACGCATCGAAATAGAGCACGTATTCTTCCCCATTGTTGATGGGGGCAATATATTCCATATATGGCTTGGAGAGGCGCGTCCGGACCCCCGCGGCCTGATGGATATGGCACTGAATCTCTGCCGAAACACGCAGATTGGCTACTTTGCCTTTACGCGTGACCTCACCGTATCCCTCAAACTGTTTAAAGAATATAAATCGGAACAGAACCCTGAATCATGCCTGTCTGCTGCTGACAGACGGGTAGAAGTTTAACTATTTTTACGGCCCATGATACTAATATATCATGAAATGGCCATCCGAACCTATCCTCCTCATCGACATCGGGAGAGGGACACAGGACATATTACTGTATTCACCAGACCAGCCGATTGAAAATTCAGTGAAAATGGTGCTTCCATCACCGAATGTGATCACAGGGTTTGCAATCGAGAGGGCGGCAAAAAAGGGACAGGGAGTCCATCTCGAAGGGCCGGTGATGGGAGGGGGAAAAAATACTCAGGTCATTGAAGAGTGGCTCCCGAAAGGCTTCAGACTCTCTGCAACACCCTCAGCAGCGCTCTCTATTCGTGACAACCTTGATTATGTCAGGAGCCTCGGAGTAGCGATTACGGATACTGCTCCTGATGGTGCAGTCATCATCCAGACCGGGGACTATATGAAAGCGGAACTGCAAAAGACCTTTTCAACGTTTGGTATTGAATACCCTAAAAATCTCGCGGTGGCGGTTCAGGATCACGGCTACAGTCCGCATATGAGCAACCGGAAATTCAGATTTCTGCATATGAAAGAGATGCTTGAAAAAGGAAACTGGCATATCGATTCACTCATTCAGGATCCTCCCGACGCATCCATGACCCGGATGCATGCAATCCTCGACACCGAACCTGATGCACTTGTCATGGATACGGGTGCTGCCGCAGTGCTGGGTGCATTACAAGACCCCGTGGTGCAGAACGCACGCGAACAGGGCGTCACCATCGTAAACGCAGGGAACGGCCATACCCTGGCATTTACCATTGAGGGCGATGAGATATGCGGCGTATTTGAACATCACACGAGAGTCTTGCTGAACAACGGATCAAGCAAAGACTACCTCACAAAACTGCAGAACGGCACCCTCACCAATGATGAAGTGTTTAACGACAATGGACATGGGGCAGCCGTGCACCGTGCATGCAACTCATCACTCATCGCCATCACCGGCCCAAACCGCAGAGAGCTTGTCCCGGATGCCTATCAGGCATCACCCTATGGTGACATGATGCTCAGCGGTTGCTTTGGACTTCTTTCCACATGGATTGAGACCAGAACCTGAATTGACAAACTCTCCTATTTTAATATCCCATCAGGATTAGAAGAAAAATAGATGCACTACACTTTTTGGTGTGCAGTAGTTTTTTGAAGCGTACAGCATCAAGCGGCTGCCCGTAAAATGTGCCGAAAAAAATGAGAATTATTCAGCGTCATCCTGAACGAGCTGAACATCCAAAATGTCGTGCTGGCGTTCTGCAAGGCACTTTGCCTTATAGATATTTTTGCCAGCCTTGCCGATGGCAATGCCGCGGTCTTCTTCGACAACATCGATAAACGCGACAAGGTCACCATCATCATCTTCTTCAAAGACAACCGAGGTCACGCGTGCCGGAAGGAAACAATTCTTGAGGAACTGTTCAGCGTCATCGGAGAATTCAACAACCTCAATGCGCTTGCCTAATTCATCGGATGCTTTCTTGATACTTGAGCCCTGCTTTCCAATCGCACGGCCCATCTCACCAGGATTAATGACGAAGATTAAACGTTCATTTCTCTCGTCAATAATGCAGTCCCTGCTCCCTGCGCCAGTCAGGTGTTCAAACTCAGACATGAGCTGAAGGCTCTGTTCAGTTAGTACAATTTCTCCCATATTATGCCCTCTTGAGTGAAAGGATATCAGATTCTCCTGCATCGACAACCGCAAGAGCACTAACCATGTGGGGGCGCCCACAGGCTTTTCCAAGCATTACGCTTGAACCGTCATAGGTGTAAATGAAGGTATTCGATGTACCGGAAAGATATGTCATAAATTCTTCCGGACAGTTATCAGCGACAACAACCATTCTGGCTGTCTTATTTTCAATGCTTGCTTTTGTTGATTTCTGGCCGCTTAATACGTTTCCAGTTTTTATTGCGCGGCGCAACGAGCTTTCGAAATCCATAGTTTTGCTCCTAATTAAATGGTTTTGCAATTAGTTTTACATCTCCGGTACCCAGCTGAATTGGCTGGCCGACGATGACATTCTCAGTGACCCCCTGAAGGATATCAACTTCATTTGCTACTGCTGCATCGAGCAGGTGATTCACGGTTACTTCAAATGCTGCACGGGAAAGCACACTCTCTTTCTCACCGGCAATGCCGTGACGTCCGATCTGTTTGACTTCACCCTCCATGCACATCATATCCGCAACCAACATAATATGGCGAACATCAACATCGATACCCTGCTCACGTAGCGTGCTCAGTGCTTCATCGATAATTGCGTTCCTGCCAGCTTCAATTCCCAGAACTTCTGATATCTCTGAAATGTTATTTGTCCGTGTACGGTTTTTGTCAACCCCGTCTACGTTGAATACATCCTTAAGATTTGAGCCTTCGGTATAAAGAATATACTCTCCGCCTTCCTTTCTGACAACAACGCGCTCAATATCGTCTATACCCTGGACAATGACATCGCGCACATGATTTGCCATCTGGAAGAGGTTCTGGTAGCTTTCACGATCCTTGGGGTAGAAGATGATCGCCCCATTCGTGAGATCTGCTTCTGATTCAAAATCACGGTAATGATTTTTTTGCCGGATTCTGTCAGGGGCCCGCTCGATGATCTCCTCAATCGTGGTCTTGCGTTTTTCACAGACTTCACGATTGATCTTTACCGTCACCATCATCTGAACAAGGTCAGTTGACACATCCCCAAACTCATTGAGGCGTGTTGCCTCAATCTGCCAGCTCACATCCCTGGCTCGATCACGATTGTTGCCGTAATCCTCTTCCAGATAGATGGTCATTGTTGGCGTGGACGGACTCTTACGCGCATCCATAATCTCAATGAGGCGCGGCAGACCCAGGGTTACGTTAATTTCAGCGACACCCGCATAGTGGAATGTTCGCATCGTCATCTGCGTGCCAGGTTCACCAATGGACTGCGCTGCAATAACTCCTACTGCTTCACACGGTTCAATACGGGTTTTACTATACTCATCGTATACCTGCCGCATAATCTCTTCAAACTGCTCTGAAGAGACCGCATGACCTTCCATTAATTTCTTTAGATCGGTCTTGGTTTTTTCCGGAATCTCTGCGGCATCGATTACTTCAATCATGTGGGAATCCATCAGACCGCCTCCTTCAACACATTTTCAAGAATTCCGCGGACATCCACCGGATCTCCAAAACATGCCTTTGAGGGATCGGTATTGTCTTCACCATACTGGAACTGGATAATTCTCCCGCCAGTTGTGCGAACAGTCAAATCGTATGCCACCTTGAGATCCTGCAATGCATTGATCATTCTCCGCTGCAGGTATCCACTCTGGGAGGTACGAACCGCAGTATCGACAAGACCTTCACGACCACCAATCGCGTGGAAGAAGAACTCGGTCGGTGTCAGCCCGCTCTTGTAACTGTTGCGCACAAACCCGTGGGCCAGTGCACCCCGATCTCCGCGTTTGAAATGCGGTAATGTGCGGTCTTCGTAGCCACGGGTAATACGCTCACCACGCACTGCCTGCTGACCGATACACCCAGCCATCTGAGTAAGGTTCAGCATGGAACCACGCGCACCACTCACTGCCATTACGACAGCACTGTTGGACAGACCAAGATGGCGTTCTGCAATCTCTCCCGTTTTATCACGAGCCTTTCCCAGCACCTGCATGATCTGCATCTCAAGTGTTTCTTCGAGAGTACGGCCGGGCATGGGTTCAAGCTGTCCATCTTCATAGATCTGAATCCGGCGTTCGACATCGCGCATTGCTTCGTCAAGTCCCTCATCAATCTGTTTATGTGAGGACTTTGAGAGATCTTCATCATCAATACCGAATGAAAACCCATCAAACATGATCGCACGTATTGAAAGTTTGGTGACATCGTCAATGAACTGTGCTCCGCGCCTCTGTCCATGCTGCCGGATAATCCGCTGAAGGATATTTCCTTTAAATGCACCAATGGATTTCTTATCAATCGTTCCGGTCAGCAGTTGTCCATCGACAATCTGAACATAGGCGTCCTTGTCGCACTCAGCCTTCATACATACCTCACAGTCCTTACAGGAACTGGCGGTGAAAGACATATTCAGATCATCAGGGAGAATCAGTGAGAATACCTGTTTATTTGACCAGTATTCTTTTCCGTTCTCTACCTTACCGGGTGCTGGCAAATGCTCGGGCGGATTAAACTTAACGAATGAGATGACTTCATCTTTGGCAAACCATCGCAGTGTGTGTGTCAAAAGGAAGACACCCGAGATGTGGTCGTGAATACCTCCGATGATCGGGCCGCCGAAACGTGGTGAGAGAATATTCTCATAGACAGACGCAAGCATATGGGCTTCGGCCCGGGCTTCTTCAGTCTGGGGAACGTGAAGATTCATCTCATCACCATCATAGTCCGCATTATATGGTGGACATACGGCAGGATTCAGACGGAATGTGCGCCCGTTCATCAGAATAATCCGGTGAGCCATAATGGACATCCGGTGCAGAGAGGGCTGGCGGTTAAAGAGAACAATATCATTGTTCTTTAACTGACGGTCAACTGCCCACCCAGGTTCAAGCTGTTCTGCCACCGTTTCACACGTGAGTTCATTCAGTCTGACCCTTCGATTGTCAGGTCGAATGGCATAATTTGCACCACAGGGGTCTGAAAGTGATTTCCGGTTCGGGCCATTCAGAACCATTGCCCGTACTTCGTCGATATTAAACGGAGTTACCCGGATAGGGACACTCATCTCATTTGCAATATCAAGAGGAATACCTACCTCACCGATACTCATATTTGGATCGGGTGAAATTACGGTACGTGCTGAGAAGTTCACACGCTTACCGGAAAGTGATCCTCTGAAACGGCCATCCTTACCCTTCAGACGCTGAGATATAGTCTTAAGAGGTCTCCCGGAACGGTGACGTGCCGGTGGACAGCCTGCTACCTCATTGTCCATGTAGGTGGTCACGTGGTACTGTAACAACTCCCAGAGATCCTCAATAATCAGCTGAGGAGCACCAGCATCCTGATTCTCCTTGAATCGCTGATTAATACGGATAATATCAACCAGTTTGTGCGTCAGATCGTCCTCAGAACGCTGTCCGTTCTCGAGAATAATCGATGGCCTCATCGTAACAGGCGGCACAGGCAGAACCGTCAGAAGGGTCCATTCAGGGCGGGCCACATCAGGGTTAATACCAAGGAGGCGAAGGTCTTCGTCGGGTATCTTTTCCAGACGACTCCGGATATCCGCAGGAGTCAGCTTGTGATCTACCTTGCGGCCGGTATCATCCGTCCAGATCTCTGAGAATGTGGTTGGCTTCTCAAAGTTTACCTTGTTCTGCTGAGCGCCGCAGTG
>JAAYIO010000010.1 GCA_012523385.1 Methanomicrobiales archaeon | reverse complement strand
TTGTGTAACCTCCCAGAGCAACGAGGGAAAATCCCTTTTCATGCCTGAATGCGCGAAGGGACTCGCTTCCATCCCCTTGCTGAAGTTCGGTTCGGATTCTTGCTATTCTCTTCTTGATATCCTGCTCAAAAGAATCCGCGTATCCTCCCAGGCTCATAAATCCCTGCTTTTCCTTTTTCTTGAGGTAAATAGCAGCCTTTGATTTCGGGAGTTCATATTGCAGTTCCGCAAGTTCCACCTGAAGTTTCGCACGCCGTGTCGTGGCTCTTTCTGCAAATATCTCAAGAATTACCTGGAACCGGTCTATTACGGTACATTTGCAGGCATCAGAGATGTTATAGATCTGCCCCATGGACAGCTGGTTCATGAAAATTACTTTTTTCGCCCCAAGAGTTGTCACAAGCTCTGCAAGTTCATCTATCTTACCTGGACCTATCTGGTAATTACTGTCAGCAAACCTTGATTGCTCAAATGTACCTACAACCAGATAACCCGCGGCATGTGCTAACTCCTTGAGCTCTGCCATCTTCCGGGAATTCGCAGCGGGATCAGAATTCAGATCATTTCTATGGACAAGAATTACTTTTTTCTTTGTGCTGTCCTGGAACTGATCATTTGGTACGAATTCTCTCTCGAATGTCATTTAAAATCTCCCTGAAGTATTGGTATTGATACACCTTCGTTAACGCCGGGTTTATGTTACCCAGAGCACGGCGGAATATATGGGTATAACATTCAATATAGTCTCCGATGAGTACAGTCTGAATTGATGGAGGAAATCTGACTTTTTTCACAGATTCAATAATTACAAGATAACCATATAAAAAATGAAAAATGCGAGCGGCAGGAGTTGAACCTGCGAACTCCTACGAGATCGGATCTTGAGTCCGGCTCCTTTGGCCACTCGGAAACGCTCGCACCAAAATGTGCACAATAATGTGGTCGCTCTTCTGATATAGATTTAGAGGTAATCGGTCGGCTACAACAGTATGTAAAACTAAGCTTTTCCGCTATTGGTATCGCGCTTTTACTCGCTTAAAATTCCGGTTAACCGAAATTAATGCTCTTTCCGGATGATATTAGGGATTGAAATGAGTGCGGTTTTAAAAATGGTCTGTATCTCTCAACAATATCTTGCAATAATCTATCCCAACAATCTCATTCCATCAGACTCAGGGTCACGCCATCTCTGTGCCGTGCAGACGGATCTACGTGCAGATACGTGAACCCGCGCGCATATAAGTGAACTTACGCGCACATATCCCTCGCAGATACTCTGGTAAATAATCCGTGCACACGATTGGTTCCGATAATAGAGGCTACCTCTTTCTGGGATCAGATCAGCCTTCTTATGTCAGGCAACCTATGTTCGGTGCCGCCAGATATTCTCAGGCGGAGCCTGTATGTATGAATATTCCCTCATTGTGCACGAAAATAGCGGTTTTACCCTTAATTACGTATGGTCGGAAGCACGTGGAATAAAAAGACGCAGAATAAGCAAATAAATAATCTAAAAATAACCAAATGAGGTTCAGGGCCCTGACCTACAAAGGGTTTGTGTTAGTGTGAACCAGTGAGGACAGGGTGCTAAACTATTACTTCCTAAGGGTAATAAGGGATTGCATTCAAATTTCAGGCGTTCATCACCCTTGTCCTTGCGAATCCTTCATAGCAGAGGTGGGGGAAAACCTGTGCACACGCCTCCCTGTTCGTGAGACTCAGATGAGATATACCGGTGGGGCATACCAATCAGATATATCCATAAGATATACCGGTAAATATACCCTAAGAGATGCCCTAAGACTTACTCGTAAGCACCTCTATCTCGCCTGATCAAAACCCCCAACCATCCCCATCATCCTTACCGCTCCCGACTCCCCATCACCTCCACCCTCTTCCCCCTCTCTCAAATCTCCATCCACGGTCTACCCATGCTCCTCATCGCAGCAATCACTATCATCCTCGCCTTTGCTTTCACGTTTACCAACGGGTTTCAGGATTCTGCGACAGTGGCGGCCACTTTCATCGCCTCCGGGTCCGCCACCCCTCAGCAGGGAATAACCCTCGTTGCGTGCATGAACTTTGTCGGGGCCCTCCTCGGCGGAAGTGCGGTTGCATTCACCCTTTCCGGACTGATTGTCATGCAGTCCGGAGAACTCCTTCTTCAGGTTCTTCTTGCCGCAATCCTTGCCGCAGCGGCGTGGAACATCGGTTCATGGTACTTCGGTTTCCCCGCCTCCTCGACTCATGCCATCATTGGTGGACTCATCGGGGCGGGCATCATGGCAGCAGGCACGGGAAGCATCTCATGGGGAATAACGGAACTCCTCGCCCCTCCGTATGAGATCACCGGATTAGTCCGGGTCATGCTCTTTTTAGTCCTGTCAATCCTACTGGGAGTCGTAGGAGGATACCTGATGCGCAAGTGCACACGGGTGGCCTTCCGGAATGCAAAACGTACGATAAACCGCAGCATTATCCGTATCAACTGGCTCGCAACAGCAGGGATGGCCTTTTTTAACGGTTCAAACAATGCACAGAAACAACTGGGCATCATCGCCCTCGTTCTGCTTGCTGCAGGAGAATCTGTCGCCATCGAGGTGCCCTTCTGGACACGGGCCGCATGTGCCCTTCTTCTCGCACTGGGAACGGTGAGCGGCGGATGGCGTGTCATGAAGACCATTGGAAGTAAGATATTCTCCATCAAACCGGTGCATGCCATGGACTCCCAGATATCCTCCGGTATTACCCTTGCTCTCTCCACGCTTGCCGGAGCGCCTGTTTCAACCACGCACATCATCACGATGTCGGTCATCGGTGTCGGGGCCGCAGAAAATTCCCGGGATGTGCGGTGGCAGGTTGGTAAAGAACTTCTCATCTCCATGGGCGTAACAATTCCTGCAACCATTATCCTCTCCGGGATACTGGTAGTGCTGATACAACTGTTCTAAATGGTGGAACAATGAACAAAAATACGAATGAACCCAAAATAACCGACGAAAAAAAGGAGAAATCCAAACGAATGAAACGTATGCGAGGCATGTTTGGATCGCTCTTTCCGCAGAAATATGACTTTGTAGGCATGCTTGTAGAACAGGCAGAGAACACGGTTACGGGGATGGAGGCATATATTGCGTGGGTCAATCAGGATATCCCCATTCCTCCTGATAATCTCATCAAGATTGGAGGTGAACTCGACGTTCTCCGGTATACCTTGGAGGCCAGACTCATGGAGGCATTCTCGACACCGTTTTCCCGGCAGGATATCTATACTCTCTCCCGAAATATCGATTATGTCATGGATTATGCCGTTGAAATTGCCCGGGAGATGTATGCCTTCGATGTCAACCCTGACGAACACATCAGGGCGATGTCTCTTTCGCTTCTCTACGGCACCCGGTATGTGGTGGAGGGAACCCGGTATCTGGGCATGGAAAAGGCAGGGGTCGAGGTCTCCATCCGAAATGGGCGCATGCACATTCACGCCATCGAAGACACCTACATTGCCTGCATGGCCGACCTGTTCAAGACCGATGATGTGATGGATGCCATGAAGAAACGGGAGATTTATTATCTTCTCCGCAATGCTGGCAAGGCCCTGAGCGTCACCCTTGATATCATCCACAAATCCGTTGTCGGGCAGGCCTGATCCTCCTCTTTTCATCGAGGTTCCATCCATCGATATACTACGGATTGACATCTGTCGGTTGCAGACGCACGAAATGAGTCGCACGGATGAAACAGGCATGAGGAGACCAAATCTAAGATGTTGTTCCACGTGAATAGTGCGGGCATTTCGGTTATCGGGGCTCTCGCGTGTTTATTAAGATGTAACTCGGTGATGCAACCTAACAGTTTCCCCGACAAACATCAATCCGCACCTTTTTTCTCTCTGGCTAACCAGACATTCTCTTCAGATATGGCACAGGTATCATATGTCTGTCCGTCTCTCAGGCAGAAGACAAACGCATTCCGCGGGGGCCTTGCCGGTCGCTGGGAAAAGGATGCCCAACATGGGTGCACCTATTGTGAAATAAACGCGGGGTTTATTACCACGGTAGCAGAGGAAGAGGCAACTGGTCTACCAATGCATGCCATGCTCACGCCTGCCGCGGTCCACACGCTCTATGGTGAAGGCAAGCGTCTTCCCGACGGGGTGCGCTATCTTTTGAACACTGAATCCTCCTTTCCGCACACCGACCGGTTTGGGACACGGCATCCTGCCGCGGTCCTCCGATGGGACGACCGTGTCTGGCTGATTGAATTTGTGCAGATGCTTATTCTCATCTCAGCTCATCTTGGCAAACCCGCTGACGTGATCGTCATACATCCCGGAAAGGCTCATAATATGACATTTTCTGCGATTGCACGAGCGATGTGGTATATCCGGAATGCCTATGCAGACGCTTGCGGCACTGTCCCCGCTGTGCTGATTCAAAACGGCTATCCCTCCCTCATACAGTCCGGAGATGATATCCGTGAATTCTGGCAAACTATCCAGACACAGGCCCCGGAATGCTGTGATACCTGCGGAGTGCTTTTCGACCCCATGGCTCTCCAGTCCGCCGCCCATCATGCAAATGTATCCCTCTCCACTTATCTCTCGGCCCTTCCTGCAAATGCACTGAAAGGATTCTTTATGCGGCCGGATGGAGGGGATAAAAAAGGGGATGACGCCATTCCTTGGGACAGCATCTTCCGGGCCATACGGATGCTGCCTCATGATGCTATTGTTATACCGGATATTCGCCGCCCGGACGAGATTAAAGAGATATTAGCACGCTGTCGAATGGGTTGCACTCCGGTAGAAACCGTTGAAGAGGCGGATCAACCAACCATATCGTAGCCTTCTCTTGCCTTCTTGTTTCCAAGACACCGATGTGTCTTTCCCCTATTTTAGAAATAAACGGAAACTGCCACGTTTCTTATGCCTCACTGTTTCTTGTTAGGCGTGGCAATACCCATCCGATGACTGCCGCACCAAGAATGAGTGAGATGCCGATCACAATGATGGGCACATCAATCTGAAACAGGAAAAAGACGCAGGTCACAATACCAAGCACCGCAGGAAGTGGCACATTTCTTATTGCTCCAGGTACCCGGTATGGCCGGGGTGCATCAGGCATTGTTGTTCGGAGTCGTATCACAGCAGCATTGATCACGATAAACGTGATAAAAAGCGTGAAGTTGGCAATCAGGGCCACATCCCGGATATTCCCCGGCAAAAGGAATAGTATGGAAACAATTGTTACGCCCAAGATCGCCACAACCGGCGTCCGTCTTCCCGGATGGACATATGCAATCCGAACGGGCAATGTCTTGTTTTTGGCAATGCCATAAAGAATCCGTGAAGAGGCAAGCATCATCAAAAGAGCGGTGTTCGCCGTTGCAAAGAGGGCGATAATGGTAAAGACAAGATAACCGCCGGAGAACGCCTGGCCTGCAATCTCGGCAAAGGGATTCGGGGACCCGGCAATCAACTCATACCCCCCGATACTTACCACCGATATAGAGACGGCGATGTAGAGAAGAATGCTGATAACAATTGCGGTCAAAAGGGCAGCAGGAATGGTCTTTTCCGGCTGGATGGTCTCATCCGAGAGTTTGACCATCTCCTCAAATCCCTGATACGCAAAGAAGATGAGAGCCGCCGCAGCAAAGATGCCGGGAAACCCATCGGGTGTGGCAAAATAATTCACTGACCCGATATACGGCAGACCGATGATGATAATTCCAATGATACCTCCTGCCTCAATTATGGTGAAGATGATGGCAAAGATAATCGACTGCCGGACGCCGACAAGAAGGATGATACCGAGGGCGATTAAGAGCCCAACTGCCACCGGGAGGGTTGGTGCCCCTGTCCACGCGGAAAAATACCCCGCAAACCCGAGGGCAACGGTTGCGGCTCCCACAACCCCCGAGAGGATTACCATGATACCGATGATAAACGCAATCGTATCTCCAAAGGGACGGCGGGAGTATTCATATTCTGCACTGGCCGTGGGGAACATGGAGGAGAGTTCCATATAGGAAAGGCCGGTAAAAGAGGCAATGAGTGCTGCAAAAATAAAGGACATCCAGAGGGCATTGCCTGCGATGGCCGCTGCCTCGCCAATGAGTGCATAGATGCCTGCACCTAAAATTACCCCTACCCCGGAGAGAACAACCTGCGGGAATGTCAGCGTGCGCCTGAGGGATGTGTCCTTACCCTGTGTCATGGAACTACGGGAAATGCATTGGCGCCGGGGGTAATATGTCCATCGATGCGTCTGTCAGCGGTCTCTATCACGAGTAAAGGGGTTTATCTGATTTTAAAATGGATGAATGAGTAACTGTGTCCCTTTCGGTGGCATATCGAAGTACACCCAGGGTGCGCCGGTAGTGCATGGATGTTTACTATTATATGCAAAAAGTGATGGCGTTTAAAACTATTTTGGCATTTCATTCAAAGGTATATAACCGTTTAATTCGTGGTTTAAACATTTTATGGCGGTAATTATACCTGCATCAATATATCCTTTTATTATTTCCGGGGGGGACTGTACTCTACGGTTATTTTTATACCGGGGGTGAAAGAGAGAATAGTGCCAGATGTGAAGTGCATCCAACACCGTATACATACCTAAACTGGATGAGAATTCACCTTCTCTGTTGTCTGGTCACGAAAACGGCGGCAGCATGAAATCCGATTAAGGGGCGGGTTTCACAAAATATGCCGCCTGTCACGGGACCGGCAAATAATTGCTATAATATCCACATCTCTTCTCTCTTCTGCCCCATGTGGTGAGTATGCCCGTCCCCGCATGAACGCCGGTACTGTATGTGAGTTTCATAGAATCGGCAGGCAGGCACCTCTCTCACATAAATTTAAGGAGACCCGTGAAATATTTTTTGTATTATATGCCCGTCCCCGCATGAAAGTCGAACTTCTTACTCTCTCACATAAAATCCGCAAGACCCAACTGAATCTCTTTTTCCTCACCAAAGGTTGAGAGCAGATACATATCCAGCATCTCGATACGCTGGCGGGTATACTCCGATATAGTGTAGTCTCTGCAGATATTGCGTGACATCTCTACATATTTCTTGACCGACCCCTCATGGACCGTCCGGATGATCTTTCCGCCACAGCGGCATTTCCCGGCCATCGGCATCCTGCGGTATTTCGCATTGCACGTCGGGCAGCGGAGTTTCTGGCGTGAAAACGCGTTGAGATTGCCCTGCATGTCCGGGATGAAATGGGTCTTGAGCACCCGTTCTGCGACGTCATGCTCGTCCACTGCCCGGATGATTCTCCCCAGTTCAAGCTCCGCCTCCAGCTTTTCGGTCATAGTGGTAAGGATGGTATAGGTCGAAAGAAGCGGTCCTGCCGAGATATTACTCGTATCATGGGTGAAACCCACTCCTTCATACTGTGCCGGTGTGCCCAGACGGTTCTCGAGATGGTCGATTATCTTTGAGAGCTCTTTTGGGTGCTGGTATCGTAGTGCCCCTTCATACAGCTCAATCGGATACGACCGACCGGCATCGACATTATGGGATTCACCGTCCACTTCAGCAGGATCGAGTTTTGAGGTTAATACCAGCGGTGCATCCATCGAACCGCCCCGGGTCTGCGGCAGAAACGACCGTGAAAAGTTGATCAATCCGTCCATTAAAAGCATCACACAGTCTTCATCACCATCACACTGGCCGGTAAAAATGCCGTTTGCCGCGAGCGTGTGGTCCTCTGCAACCGTGAGACAGTAGACATACTCGTCTAAATTCTGAACGTATTCCTTTGTCTGGATGGTGTCGGTGATCATCATCTGTCCCTCAAAGACCGGGACAGAGTCACCTTCTTTTAACTCAACAGCACGGATTTTGCGCTGATACGCAAAGTCCGAGACAAGCATAGCATGATCTGACGTCACGGTCACCTGCTTGCCTCGTGATGTCGTGAACCGGATCAGATGTTCGGGTGCCCGGTGAACCGAGACTGATGTTACCTTTCGCAGGTGGATCATTCCGTAGGTGTTCAGGGCATGCACCCAGAAGGTGGCCTTTGAGTCAGAATAGTAGGTGCCTACCTGATCCAACCCCGGCCTGCTCAGATCAAAGTTCTCGACCACAAAGTGGCTGATGGGAATATGGCGCCATTCCCTCCCGTCATACACATCGATCATGGTATCTGCCGCAAAACAGTTGCGCCGTTTTGCCGCATGGAAATAGGGGTGGGCATATCCTACCGGCGCCTTTGAAATACCAATCACCCGGGCAAGCACGCCCGCACTCGTATGCGGTGCAAGACCCATCACCAGTTGTCCAACGATGTCATCCCGTGTCGTTGCGTTATAATACGGGGCCATGCCGTAGAGCTTCTCCAGCATCTCATCGATGAATTTAGACACGCGAAGGAGCCATCCGGCGCAGTCCTCTGAGACAAGGATGTCCTGTGCCCGGAGCTCCAGCACCTGATCGTCACTCGTGAGGGGCACTCCATCGATATCCAGCGGGTAGCCCAGTTCAATGAGCCTTTCGACACTGACACCGATCTCATTTGGCCGGATATGGGTGAGGGGCAAGTCTATCATATCATAGCGGAGTGTGCCATCCTTGAAGACATATAATTCGTTCTTGGCCCGGAGAATCCCCTTTTCAAGTGGTTCAACGGCCCGTTCCTTGGAAATAAGTCCGCGAACGCCTTTCAGGAGTATGATCTCATTCGGACGCATCCCGAGGGCAGTGAGGGCGTTTGCAAACTCTACCTTGACATCTATGGTTTCCTTTCTCAAACAGACGCCTTCTGCGCCACAGGCCGGGCAGACCGTCTCACTCCCAAGGTCAAGGGCACAGCGAGGGCAGGTGAATATCGCCTCGGTGTGCGTGTGGCACTCAGCACAGATACATTTGTAGGTCTCCTGTCCGCATGCGGGGCAGCGTCGCCTCCCGACATCGGCATCGATGGTGCCGTCACGGTTCCCTTTCCCTTTTGAGGCCTCCTGAAATGAACGGCGTGTTCCGCCTTCATCCCCGACGGGGAAGATGGCATGGGGCGGTGGGCGCATCTCGCGAGCCTTTGACTTCCCGGGACGCCCCATCCTGCCGCCGATGCGGATACCCGCACGAGACCGCATCTGCAGTCCCGAGAGGTGCATGGCAAGCGATAGGCCATCGCCATGCGGTGCATTCTCCCACTCACTCCGCATCTTTAAATCTGCGGTGAGACCGAGGCATGCACAGAGCACCTTGGGGAGAGCAATGAGAATCGTTCCGTTTGTCACCGTGTGGGGCACGAGGAGAATCTCCAGATGCCGCTTCTCGGGTGCATCTGCGGGGAGAATGAGACCCTCAGCGGTGATTTTTCCTGCCGCTGACACCCAGTCTGCGAGAGCCCGCACCTCTGCTGCACTGAGATCGTCCCAGATGTAGGTATACGCCGGGTGCAGGTAACCTCCCATACATGCCATCTCAAGTGCCTCTGTCTCGTCTGCCGGAGTATGGGTGCCGCCCTCAAGCATCCACCATTCCTCACAGTAGCTTGGCGGAATAAGGGGGTGATTATTTTCCAAAAATTCACCGTAGGAAACGAGCATCTCGCCGACATCAAGAATCTCCTTTACCTTACCCATCAGTTTGACGGCTGTTTCTGCATCATCAATACGCAGAACACTGCCATCCATCAGTTTCACGGTCGGCCCTTCGATACTGTCTACAGGCGATACGCCGGCGGCCTTACCCGGTCGTTCCACCTTCATCTGGGTGCCGACGGCAAGGAAATTACCGAGGATGTGCAGAGTCGCCGGGCTAAAACCCGCAGCTGCAAATCCGGTATTGCGTGATCGGCCGTAGCGGAGCCTAAATCCCCCCGGTCGCATCGGGTAGGAAAAGACCGGCCTGCCCGCAATCAGGTCACGGATGTATTTGTCTTTTGGTTTGACACCTGGTTTCTTATTTCCGTTCTCATCGAGTTCATCGTCGTCATCGTCACTGCTCTTCGATGCGCCTGAGATGATGATGTCAAGCCAGTCCCAGCCTTCCATGTGCACCTTATCGACGGTCTTTTTGATCTTTGGTGCCTTGAGAGCGAGTCCCTCTGCCACGACAAGTGCCATACCGCCGCGGACCGCATTGGTCTCAATCCGTTCTAAATTGCGGAATCCTGAGACCTCCACACGTTCGGTTGGCTCACTCTCGACACACACGGGACAGTTTCGGATAATCACCCGGAGTTCATCATCCGTCGGAAGATACTGCAGAGAGACCGAACTGTTATATTTTTTTATCTCTTCGACGTAGCGCTCAACCTCGTCGTTGCGGGGGATATACGCCGCCATTCCCAGACCACGGCGGACGTAATCACCCACCAGCACCGAGAGCGCCTGAGCAGTTCCTCCCGCACTCCGGATAGGCCCTGCATAGTATATCTTGAGGTAATCAGTCCCG
>JAAYIO010000110.1 GCA_012523385.1 Methanomicrobiales archaeon | reverse complement strand
GCATTGTAAACAGTATGCACCCCCGGAAATGAAGAGAGTGCCGATCGATCTCTTTTTCTAGCCATAATACCTCATTTTCATCCAGACAAATGAGACCAAAAATACTCCTCACAAACGATGACGGCGTCACATCAGAGGGCCTCTGGGCAGCCTACGATGCACTCATACCTTTTGCAGATGTAACCGTTGTGGCTCCATCAACCCAGCAGAGTGCAGTCGGACGTTCCATATCCATCTTTGAACCAATAAGAGTCACAAAAATACCGATGCACGACACTGAGGCATACTCTGTCGGCGGAAAACCCACCGATTCCGTAATCATTGGCATCTATTCTCTGAACCTGAAGCCGGATTTGGTTGTGAGTGGTATCAATATCGGAGAGAACCTTTCCTATGAATCCATCACAACATCCGGTACGGTCGGGGCAGCATTGGAGGCGTCCAACCAAGGTGTCCCCTCTATTGCTTTCTCGCTCGAAGTAGTGGATCAGGGCAGGAAATTTGACGACCCACGGTGTTCTGAACAGAATTTTGGAGCGGCAAAGATAGTTATCGCAGACATCTGCAAGCGGCTTTTGAAAGAGGGATTTCCAGCAGAGACGCATGTCATCAACGTCAATATTCCGGCAACGGTTACCGGAGGATACGGGATCTCCCACCTTGCAGAGAAACTCTTCTTTACCGGTGTTGTAGAACGCTTTGATCCCCGGGGGCGCCCGTATTACTGGATCAATGGGTCGATCCGCTCAGATGCGAAAAAGGGCACTGATGTTTACGCAGTCCATGCGGGTCGGATTTCAATTACCCCCATCACGCTGGACTGCACGGCATATTCCGGAAAGACCAGTCTTGAAAAACTATTTTATGATGAATTATCCTGAGATATTTCAGGTACACATTCATCCGTTTCATTGGCATACGAGAAAAGAGCACCCGACCATACCAGCCACCCTGCTGCAACGATCACCGGAACACCGACAGGAATGGCAAAACCTCCGCTTTATAAAAAGGGGGGCCCGTATTGAACTACGAGCGCTACGAGATAGAGGAATCCGGCACCCATGATGCAGACTCCGCCTCTGCGGGGGGAATACCATCCATGCATCCGAGCGGGGACGGCAACAGATAGTAGCCCGATAACCCCGGAAAAAACACCCGTAATCCACACTATGGGCATCAGTGCACTCTTGCCGGTGATGGTTCCTTCCAGCACATATTCGAGGTCACGAACAATCGTGATCACATTTGTTCCCATATAGGTATCCTGATACCGGAAGAGCGGAAACTGCACACCGGCACCCAACATCGACCCAATACCATAGACAGACACCGGGACAAAGAAGATCAGGGCAGTAAGTCCCACAAGAGTCCAATAGCGCCATTTAGGCAATTCAGGGATCATATGACCACCTGTCTTTCCCGCCAAGGCAAAGCAGAGCCTCCATCATCACAACACGGGTCTTTTCGTATGTTTCACGCGCCAGTGCCTTTTCGATGGATGGTCTATATGCCGCAAGATTCATCTGTCCAAGGGCACGGGCAGCTGATGCACGGACAAACTCATTCTCATCCTCTAAAAGAAGTGACACCGCATCGGCGGATTGTGTATATGAAGAAATACCCAACCCTTTTGCAGCCATATATCGCACATGATCCCGTTTGTCCTGCAGAGCAGGCACAAGAAGGGAACACGCAACATCGCCGCCAATGATACCCAGTCCTTCTGCAGCGCGATAGCGCACCGTCCATTCATCATCGCTAAGGAGCAGTGCAAGTGAGGGTATAGACACACTTCCCATACAGCAGAATAATTCCATCCCGCGATTACGGATGCGCTTTTCTGGTGAGCGCAACAGAGCAGAAAACTCAGGAAGCAGAGTTTCAAAAGAAAAATTCACTAAAGATGATTCGGCCGACCTCCTGAGAGTATCGTCTTCAGATATCAGATCTGCTATAAGAGTGGCAACGGACATTTCTGAGGTCATATGTATCAATAATGTTTAATCAACCACAGACAAAATACCTTGGTTAACTTAGGGAGAAACATAATTACTATATATTTATTTTTCCAACGGTATCCAGAGATAAACCAAATTCAATATATGGTGTAAAAAGAATGAACCAACGAAAAATAATAAAGATAGCGATAGTATTTGCAGCGATAGCATCACTCATTTTTCTCGGCCTTGCCGCAGAAGGCAATGTAGGGATTACCCTATTCAATAATACCGTTACGCATGAGAAAATTTCACCCAATACCGGCGAATCAATTGCTAACATCCTATCTAATCTGACACGACCTG
>JAAYIO010000109.1 GCA_012523385.1 Methanomicrobiales archaeon | reverse complement strand
CTTTCTGAGCAGACAGTGTCGTTTGGGCTATCTGCATACAGACTGATATGAACCCCGTGTTCGGGAGATAATGCGAGGGGAAATTTCGGCCGTGCCCCGGCAAAAAGTTCCGGTGCACAACCTAATATCTCCTCAGGTAGAATATCGCATATCTATGTCACTCAAGACACTCCTCGTCACTCCCGCAGGAAAGGAGAAGGTCTGGGATGTTCCCGGAAGAAACCCTCCCGATGTGGTAAAGGCGGCAGATGCTTTTACCGGCCGATTTGCCCGCCGGTGTGCACAGTACGCTCGGATCCATTATCCGAAGGACTGGGTTATTCTCTCGCCAAACTTTGGATATCTTTTACCGGATAATGAGGTTCGCAACTATCGCAACGATACATTCGGAGAATACAGCCTTGAATTCGATACAATCCGTGAAAATGCCGAATATGATGGCCTCCTCGGATATGATTCGGTGATATTCCTTGGCAACCAAGAGGACTATGGGAAGTACATTGATATCGTCAGGCAGACATTCACCGGCAGTTGGGTTGAGGTGCCACTTGAACATGCTGCATCAGGTGGTGAGATGCTCGGTCATCTCGTCGACTCTATCACGCGGGGTACGCCACTCCGAAGTAACATTATTCATCTCTTTCGGGTACGGGTAGAGGGTCTCTTTGGGGAAATGAACCATGATATCTCGCTTTTCCCAGAAGAATCTCTCTCTATCATCACTGCTCCAAACGGCTACGGCAAGACGACCATCCTCAGGATAATCCGGGCAGTCTTTGTGGGAAATGTTGACGAACTCCGGACACTCCCCTTCAATTCCGCTGAACTGGAATTTATCAGGGATGACTCTACCGTGCCCGATGTCCGCGATACGCTTTTGATTGAGAAACAGCAAAGTTCGCAGTTTCCGCTGAAGATTGATATCTCGTTCACCTATACTCGTGGCACTGATGGAAATAAGCGGCATTATGTCCTTAAGGACGGAGCGTATGACAGCGATGTAGTATCAACAGAGCTTGCGGGAATTATTCCTCCGGTGCCGGTGAAGTATATATCTGCCCAACGTCTTTGGCATGACCGAAATCGCGGAAAAGGCATTGCAGGAGATCTGTTGGGTAACTATGACCGTAATCATGAAGCAGCATACGAACTTACCATACTCGCGTATGCAGACGATGTAATAAGGCGTATTCAGGCACTAATCGCAGATTATGCCTCAATTGCACAAGAACTGGATGCCACATATCCATCCCGGTATCTACAGGCACTCACCGGTGACAGTCAGGCTCCCTCAGCAGAAGAGATTGAAGCCGATCTCATCCACCTTCAAAAGGAACGCGAGTCGTTTGAAACGCTTGGGTTTCTGCCCTATACCCGGCTTGATGAAGGGGATGTAATGATCACGCCCGGAAAAATCGGGGAGGACCCCGGCATCCGGACGGCAATTTATCTGTATATCGCAGACTCACGCGAGAAATACCAGATTTTCGGAGGTTTGAAACAGAAGATTGATCTTCTGGAAAAGATCATCAACGGGCTCTTTTTGAATATCGACCTCACCATTGACATCGAAAGCGGTTTTCTTCTGAAATTTATGGGACGAGATCCCATACCTCCTGAGGCGCTCTCTTCCGGCGAACAGAATCAACTGGTAATGTATTATGACCTCATTTTCAAAACAGATCCAGGTACACTGGTCCTCATCGATGAGCCGGAGATATCTCTGCATGTCGTCTGGCAACGGCAGTTTTTGGACACCGTTCTCAATATTATCGCTATAACCGGTTCAGATTTTATTCTCGCAACCCACTCCCCGCAACTGATTCACACGCACTGGGACAAAACCATCGACTTATCAGGTAATTATCCCGATGAAAGGTAAAAACCGCATGTTTGCTGGGTACCGCCTCGAAGAGATCTGGGCGGACCCTGATGAAATCCGGGGCATGATAGAGACGATGGAGATGACCTACCCGGGGATGGTCGGAAAAGTCTTTGTGATAACCGAGGGGCCCTATGACCTCGAGGTATATGACCGCTGTTTTAACAGTGATACCTGTATCCTGCGAATTGCAAACTCAAAGGAGAATGTCTGTGAGATCGTGGAAGGTATCTGCGCACGAGATGCATCATCCCAGGCAGACAAACACAAAGAGAGCGCAAAACCGGAAGAATGCCGTATCTTCGGTATCATCGACCGCGATTATTCCCTCTTTGATAATTCATGTAAAGATCAAAAGAATATCTTTCGTACAGATACCCATGACCTGGAAACAATGCTCATTGCCTCAGGTGCCCTTGAGAATGTCATTGAATACGTTGCAATGAATGCATTGCCGCAGACATTCACCCAGAAGGCATACAGTTCACTGCGGGAGGGAGATCTGCGGGCGGCATTGACCCGGGCAGGGCGGTATCTGGGTATGGCCGTCTTTGTAAACAATCAGGGGGGGTTCAATATCAGTTTTAAACACATCAACTGCAAAAAGCGGGATGTATTTTCGCGATTTATCAATGCTGAGGCACTTGAATGTGATATTAAAGCATTGAAAGAG
>JAAYIO010000108.1 GCA_012523385.1 Methanomicrobiales archaeon | reverse complement strand
TTCTCTTTCTTTATTGTTACCAGATTGCCGGAACGGAGTTTATCAATATGCCATGAGATTGTGGGGCCAGATACCTTTGCATATTCAGATAGATCCTTTTGCATGCAGCCGGGATGCGCAGTGATGTAATCAAAAATGTCACGGGTAGTCTTTCCTTGCAGAACAGATCTGGCGAGCTGGTATTCCGTACTGTAGTTACCGTGATTTTCAAAGTAATGTCGTTGTTTCGTTGTTTTTCGGGAAACGATGAACCCTTCCCGTTCCAGAATTTCAAGATGGTGCCGCAGAGAGCTACGTTTAATTCCGGTAACCTTCTCTATTTCAGTTGGTGTTATGCCGGGATTACTTTGTATTTCCTCATAAATTTTCGTTCTCTGTTCATTCTCAAAAATATTTTTCTTCTGAACCTGCCGAATGCCGAGAAAAGCACCGGATAGTATTGCGAGGAGACTGCCGAACGGTATCAGAATCGGGACATGTACAGCAATAAACGAGATGAGATGACCTTTCAGTGGAATTTCCCACCATTCGAGAACATACACCACATCTTCTCGAGTAAGATCCGGGGGATCTGCACTCGGTGTGACAATAATATTTGAGTTTATTGAAGCCTGATTGGCATAGGCAATGATTACAATACATACGATTGCAATGATTACCCCCTTCAGATCCATGATACATCATATTAAAATAGAGGTATTTAGTTTGTTGGTATTACAGCAATGTGTATCTGACAGATGATCCAAAAACCTCTCTCCCATATACCCTGAGTTCCCAGTCACCCATGGGAAGAAAGCCTGAGGACGTTTTTATGTCAATGCCAATCACGCCGTCTTTTACCGGACTATCGTACAGGTCGGTGTAATGTCCGACAAAGTTGTCACCCGGTTTATATACGTACAGTTCAAGATCTCCAAAGTTTTCATCCCAAGTCAATGTGACATGAATTTTTGACGTAAAAGGCCATACATATCTCGAATGGACAATCATCTCTCCTTGGGTGATCTGATTTATTACTCTTAAACCTGAATGATCAAGATTATACTCGTCAACCGAAGGTATAACAATAATATCCCCCGCCTCAACTTTCTCCATTACATCGCCTGCTGCCGCAGGCACAATGATTAGTGCCGCAAGGAGAAAAACGGTCAGTAAAAATGTTATTTTTCCTGCCATGATTATGTGATTATATTTTATGGGTAACTATTCAGCCACCCAAAACCATTTTAACGTCAATTAGCCGTTAGATCCTTATATGATGGCAGCATATTAACTTTTATTGATTGTGCCTCCCGATCGGGAACAGATATTGCATTTTGTTCTGACCGATCCTCAAGCTGCAACAGATCTCATTCTGGACCTATATCTCACTGTTCAGAAACAGGCTGAGAAAATCACAGAGCTTGAAGCACGGATTGAAAATCTGGAGGCACAGTTAAAGCAAAATAGTCGTAACAGCAGCCGCCCACCCTCAAGTGATTTTTTCAAACCAAAACCCAAGAGCCTGAGGAAAAAAAGTGACAAAAATCCCGGGGGCCAAAAAAACCATAAAGGGAAAACCCTTGCAATGGTGGAAAATCCCGATGAGATCGTCTTGCACCCGGTTTCAATATGTAAATGTGGGCATTCTCTCCAGGCAATTGAACCCATAAAAATTGTAAAACGGCAGGAATTTGATATTCCTCCCATTGAAATGAAAGTGACCGAACACCAGGCTGAAGTAAAAATCTGTCCAATATGCGGAAGGAAAATTACGGGTGAATTTCCCCCACATCTAAATAATACAACCCAATATGGACCTAATTTCAAAGCAGATTTACTGTATCTGAAGGATGAAATCTTTACGTCTTTCAAAAAAGGGGCAACATATTTTAAGGACCGATACCACCAACAGACAAGTCAGGGAACAATTCAGAATATCTGCCGTGAAGCGTATAAATCTCTTGAGTTCTTTGAATCAGATACAAAAGAAATCTTACTTCATTCTCCTGTTTTACACGCTGACGAAACCGGGTTAACCGTTCTTGGACTAAGATGGTGGTTGCATACGATAGGCAACGAAAAACTTACGCTATATGCCGTTCATCCAAACAGAGGTTCAAAAGCTGTTGATGCTATGGGAGTTATTCCAAACTATAATGGAATTCTCGTACACGACTTTTGGGCAACATACTTCATGTATGATTGTCAGCATTCTCTCTGTAATGCTCATATAATGAGGGAATTAGAAGGAATTTATGACGGGTATAAACAGAACTGGGCAGGTAAGATGAAAACGCTCTTTGAAGACGTTTATGATTACATCTTTGTTCAAAATAAACGGAATCCTGCTAAATTAAGTGAATTTGAGAAGGCATATCGAAGTATTTTGGATGAAGGATTTGAAGAAAATCCACCGCCCTCCGATCATCCGACCTGCAAGAAACGAGGGCGAAAAAAGAGGTCGAAACCATCCAATCTTCTGAGAAGACTTGATGGGTATCGTGAAGATATTCTGAGATTTATGTACAATGCCATCGTCCCATTTACGAACAATCTGGCAGAACGGGACGTCAGAATGATGAAAGTGCAGCAGAAGATCTCAGGGACATTTAGATCTGTTGAAGGAGCAGAGATATTCTGCAGAATAAGGGCGTACATTTCGACAGTCAGGAAGAACGGAAAGTCAGTGTATGAGGCACTGAAAAGGTTGGACGAAGGGAAGCCTTTCACCGTTCAGGAACTCATGGCTGAATAGTTACTTTTATGGTATATTGCTGCTCTGGCCACATCATCTAAATAGGTATTTCTATGTAGACGATTTGGTCTGAAGAGGTATATATGAAGGAATGAAATGGATCTCTGGTGGATCTGATGCTGCCTGAAAATGGGGGGGACTGGTCTGGCTGCGGTAAATAGCTAGAGAGGTAAAAAAATGAAAATAAGGAAAGACATGCGGGCATTGAGCCTGCTTATGGTTCTAGCGCTTATCGGGGCGATTTTCGTTCCGGCGGTTAGTGCTGATGAGAGATCTGTAGATTTAACCTCAAAAGTTACTATTGTTGACTCTCCAAAAATAAAATTGATTGAAAACAGTCGTACATCTTCTATTGCACAAGTAGGTGATATACTCGTCACTTTAAAGTCAAACACAGAACATTCTAAATCAACAATAGTTATTGAAGATCTCAAGACAAAAGAAAAACAAATCTTGGATTTTAAAACTATTTACGATTCGGGAAAATACACCACAGAAATTTATATTGATGGAAAAGAGACACAGACATTCGTTACTGAATATGATCCTTTTGAACCAGGTATAACAGGACAATTTATTACTGATAAAGATATCAGTGAGAAATCAGGCAGCTACGCATTTACCCGAGCATCACATTATTACTGGGACGATGTATACTTTGCGACAGGATTTGGAATCAAGTATCCTCATCCTGATTATTTGACCTACGGAGCACAGGCATGGGATAGTTTTTATATTAGCGGCGATCAGCTCAATCACCGTCACATGTCAGACTCTGAATCCGCAACAACAGCAGCTGCGGCGCCAGTGGTAGCAGGAGCTATAGTTGCTTCATATATCGGAGGTTTTGCAGGAGCCATTGCAGGAGCAGCGTTAGGGCTTGTTCTCACTGGATCAAGCAGTGCGCTCCTGTTGGATGAAGAAGGATGTATCTGGTTTTGGGAATCAAAAGAATGGGGTCTGACAGTTATTCCAGTTCCTCCATTTATTCAGAACGTTCCGAAATATTTCAGAATTGCTTCATATACTTTATGGGATGGTATAAACCTTGGAAACCCTCAAACTAATCAATTAATTTTTTGAGTGTGACAGTTATGGAAAAACATTCAAGAACCTTTGGAATATTAATTGGTGTTCTTTTTTATTTCTTCTTTATTTCGATAATTTACCTTATTGAATTGCTGTTGTCGGTTAGTATTTTAAATCTCAAAAATCCGGCAATGCATTGGCTCTTTCTTGGAACGGTTCCTGTATTCATTGGCTTTGGATTATATATCTTTAAGGATTGCAAATTATGGGAGCTCAAAAGTTCCATTTTTGGATTTGTGGTATGGTTTTTCATAATTCTCGTTTTGCAATCCATACAGTTCCAGATCAGCAATTATAGCTATTATACAACTCTGGCAGGATTCATTTTGATGCTTGTTTTTTATTTTCTTTTCAAAAGTTACCAATCAGAAACTTCATAAATACTTTTTTTGGTCTATTCCGGACTGAATAGCCACTTCCCGGATGGCTATTATAATCGCAAAATGGATTGTAAAAAGAGAGGAATACAACAGAATATCGATGTAGATATCATACTGAAAAAAACCTCAGACCAATCTGGATATGTCCTCCCACTCTTCAATAATTGATGTCATGGATATGCCACATGTATACCCTCATGCTCTTCCGACAGAATCATCAAACCCGGTAAATAC
>JAAYIO010000107.1 GCA_012523385.1 Methanomicrobiales archaeon | reverse complement strand
GTATAGCGCGTCCTTGGTAAGGACGAAGTCGCGAGTTCAATTCTCGCCTGAGGCTTCAGGAATCATGGTTTAAAACCCGATTTAAGCCCTTATTTCTATTTTTAAATTAGTTCCTTCCTGAATAGTTCAACCGCACGTTTTCCCTGAATCTCCATAGTTTCACTTGCTATAGAATAGGCCTCTGTACCAGCAACATCATCAAGAATTTTCCTGGTTAACGTATCATTCAGGATTCTCCGGGTTCTTGTGTCGGTTACATAGCGTATACCAACTTCTACCCAGTTATCGGTCAATTTTACATATGCCGCAGGTTCCGTGACTTTTTTTGGGAGATAATATTTTTCACCCAGTCTTTCCACCTCAATCTCTGCCTGTAGGGTAATATCTGCGGTCTCTGTCCTTACAATCTCAAGAAAACTATTGATTGCTGCCTTCCAGTCGCTCTCATAGGTCAATGGAACGCGGATTTCATCCCAGATGAAATCGTGATCTTTGGTATAATTGACTACTTTTTTTGAAATTACTATTGCATTGGGAACAATTATCAGACGTCCGGTTGGCTGTTCAGCCTCAAACCACCCCTTAATCTCCATCATTGTCGTATTCAGAATGCAAATGTCCATAATATCTCCAATAGACCCCTCAACCTCAATACGATCTCCGATTTTGTAGATACTTGTCAGAGCAATGAGAATACCGCCAACAAAATTCCGGAACAGATCCTGAAGCGCAATTGCAATACCGGCAGCGAGAATCCCATACGATATCACGAGTGTGTCAGTATTTTTAATCCAAATCTGGATTGCCATAACCCCATAAATTAAGACGGATAGGATGAGAATCGCCTTATTAAAGGTAAATTGTGTTTTTCGGTCTGTTATCACTTTTTTGGTGATGATTGTAGTGATTATTTTATAACTGCTAAATATTCCTCCCAAAAGAAATAATGACAGAAATATACTGAAGTATAACGGTTCTTGAAAAATGTCATTGAGAAACAAGCATATGAAAGAGCCGGAAAACAGAACTATCGGGATGATATAATTCCGCAACATACTTTCAATGCGTCGGGGAACAGATATATAATATCTCCCTGTTTGAAACAAACAAGGTTTTTCAGACGAAATATTCCATTGACGTACCGGTTAAATCTCTCCGGTATTTTTGCCTCGTTTTCTTATGAAAGTATGGTAATGATGTATGGAAAGCCACAGTATTCCCAAAAAACGTCTGACATTTTCTTAAACTTCCTCTAAATGGGGGCAGTGGATTTGCATCCGGAAAATCCCGTAACAAAACAGTACAAAAATATCAAGGGTCTTTTTTTTCAACAAAAATGTAAAAAAGTTTTACTCCAACAACTATTCTTATTGAGGAAATAAATCCAAACGAAACAAAATCAGGTATAGCGCAACATTTAGAGGCGATGCCTATTATTTTATATCACTCATAATCATCCTTTTTTTCGATAACGGGATGTTTTTTTTATCTCCAGTATCAATTCTCTGCTCCGTATCCTCTGCGACATCAGAATACTTCTTGAAAAAACTCCGGATATTCTCTGCCTCTAATTTTCCAATATTGAGTTGCCGTATAATCTTATCAATCTCATTAGCCTGCACTTTGATCTGGTCGGTCATTTCATCGTTTTCAAGGTCAGTAATGCCGATAATCACCTGAAGCGGGTTTCTTATCTGATCATTCAGGTTGGCAATTTGTTCTACCTTGACCAAAAGCTCACTGATATTTTTAAGAAGTTCCCGGAATTTTTGTTCACTTTCCTGAAGGGCCTTTATAGATCCCCGATATTCGGTTATATCTTCGAGAATGATAGTAATTCCTGGTGAACCATCCGCAAAAACGGTGGGTATGACCTTCATCTTAAAGAAAAGTTCCTCCTTATCTTTGAGAATCCTGATCTCTTCTACAACCTCTTCTCCTTCCAGAGCCTGAGTGATCATGGGTTGGAGATCTATCCCGGTATTGAGAGGGTACAGAATGTCATGGATCTTTTTATCGATGATATCTTCTTTCCGGCGATGCAAAAGAGAGATAATATTGTTGTTGACCTGCACTATCTTCAGGTCATTGTTCAGAACAATCACATAATCTGAAGAAAGATTCATCATCGCCTGAATCGGCACACGTTGTGAGATGTAGTACACCTTGGACTGACCATAGGTTTCCATATCAACCTCACCTGATGTCCGCAGGAGGTCCAGATAATGGCCAATAGTAATCCGGTTCATCCCGATTATTTCGGTGATCTGCGTTACTGACATACCTCGGGGATTCTCTTTTAAAATTTCAAGAATCTTTGTACGTCCTTCATGATTTCCGCTCATGCTTAATCGATATAGTGTCGTCATGATGTTTATAATTACCGGTCATTGTCTATCAGTGAAAGTTATCATACCAATATACCATCGGTGGATTGCAATACCCCAAGAAATTTTTTTTCGCCCATGTGCCAGAGAATACAAAATCCACCTTTTTTTCGAGTAAGTCTGAGAATGTAATCCAAAAAAACATACATATGAGGTTTCAATGAATTGTTCCCGGAACAGGTCAATAAATTTTAGCACACCACCCGGATGGTTTTTTTGATTTGTTTTTCTAATGACACGTATCATACCCCATTACCTATCCACAGAATATTAGTAACATCCCCTGCATGATCAACCATTTTTTCCAGATTCCACGTTACATTAACCGCAGAACCTGATTCTGACACAAGGGGGGCAGAAAACTCTACTTGTTCATCGTTTGGATTATTTGCAACAAACCTCTGAATATTTTTTGCATCTTGCCGTAAGGGACGGGCAACAAACGCCGAAATATCCTTTCCGACGATCGGCGTCCCATCTCCAAGAATTTCAGAAATCTTAGGATTTGCACGGGTAATCATTCCTTTGATATCAACAGACAATACCAAACATTTTTTATTATTCTCACACACGGCAGCAAAAACTTCATTCTGTTTTCGGACGTCAAGAATGTGGTTGTTTTTAATTGTTTCAAACATCGTTCTCAGATTTTTGTGCGATGCATCTGAATCGATATTGCTCTGAGCTTCTTCCTTTTCCTGAGCAGAGGATTTTTTAGAGAGTTCATTTTCATACCAGCATCTCTGAAGAGTAACCGATGCCTGGTTCACAAAAATTTCGATGATTGAGGTGATGTCATGGTGAATGCGTTGCGGTATTGCAAAGGAAATACTCCCAAACAACCTATTTTCTCTTGAAATACCGATCATATAACACTCGTAGATATCCAGCACATCATTTATTGTGATACAGATCTCTTCGGAAAAATTCCTCAGGAAAAGATCATACAGACCGCCCGGCAGGTGGGTAAGCTTGCTGGATTCCAGATGTGGGCGATAATCTTCGGGAATGGTAAATTGCTTATCCAAAACTTTTTGATTCAGCATCGTGCTCAACATATTTTCGTATCCTTCAATTTCACCCCTTATTGATTTGATCTGTAATGTTCCGGATTTTTCATCATACGCATTGACCACGGCCACACCGCCGGGAAGAAGCGAAATGAGTTCAGATGAAATATAGTCATATATTTTTTCATTACGGGGCAAGCTGGCAAAGGTTTGAGCTGTTCGTGAGATAAATTCCAAATTTTTTATGTGAGCTTTTTCTTTTATCTCACTCTCTTTTCGTGCGGTAATATCGGTCCCCACGGCAGAGATGCCGGTAAGGTGACCTTCTCTGTCGATTACAGGACTATTTGTCCATGAGATCCATTTTGTCTCACCATTCCGGGCGGTATATTCATTTTCAGTGATCCTGAATTGTGCTGGATTTTCAAGAATTTTCCCCATAATATCGTGAAACATCCGCTCATTTTCAAGAGGTTTTGAAAATAAGGTTTCAAATACACTTTTGTTTATTAACTCCCCTTTCTGATACCCCAAAAGATTCTTCCCAAATTCATTGACGAATAAAATTGTTCCGGCTATATCGGTTTTCAGGACTATTGCACATGTTTTTTCGACTAAATCGCGATATTTTTCTTCGCTTTGCAATAACTCCCGTTCCATGGTCTTTCTCTGAGTCATGTCCTGTATTGACTCAATGGCACCGATGACATTCCCCTCCCCGTCAAACAATCCCGTTGATTTTACCCAGATATGCGCCCCTTTTCTGTCATTCATATAGGGGGACCATATCTCTGCATTGAGCGAGTTGCCCTCTTTCCAGATGGTTTCGGGAGGGTTGAATTGGGTCATGTCACTGGATATGACATAATCAATCATCATAGGCCGTTTTTCACCGTAAAAGGGAATTGAATAGGCATGGTCACCCTGGCCGATAATCTCCTCCTTGGTAACTCCGGTCAAATGTTCCATTGCCTTGTTCCACGCAATTACTTCCGAATCACGGTTAATTACAAAGGTTGCTTCAGGAAGAAAATCGATGATATCAGTTAACCGCGAGATGGTGCCGGTCAGATTTGATTCATATTCCTGCCGTTCAGTAATGTCTCGTTTAACAACAGCAATCTTATCAACCTCTCCATCGGAATTCACAATCGGTGAAAGAGAAAAATTATATGTCCTGCCATTCATTTCTTCAACAAATGAATCAGATATTTTTGATCCAGTAATTTCCAAGATAACGTCCCGAATAATTCCCGCAAGCTCTTCCGGAATAAAATCAAAAATGTTTTTCCCCTTAATTGATGTGATATCGAGTGAATCATCCGAGCTAAATGCTCTGATATATTCAAAAGATGATTTGTTTAATGATAATATCCGTCCGGATAAGTCAATAAGGAGTGAATCATCATTCGTTGAATTCAATAAATATCGAGTATTTTCTTCATTCTGTTTCAGTGCTTCTTTAGCCAAGACTGCATCAGTGATATCTCTTCCAACAAACTGAAACTCGTGAATATTCCCTTCAGTGTCAAGGATAGGTGATATGCTGCTTTCAATCCATCGGGTTCTCCTGTCAACCCCGTGAATACGGAATCCAACCGATTTGGATTGTTTTTCAGTTACAATGAGATCCATGCATTTTTGGATCACTTCCAAATCGTCATGGTGTATCGCCAGTGATTCCAGCGAATTTACAAAAAGAGGATCTTTTTGTATCGCAAAATGCTTACGGAATGCATCGTTTGGATAGGTTATCAGGTAATTCGGAGATATGCGGCAGATTAACTCCTGCTGCATTTCAACAATGTCTCTATACCTGTTTTCACTTAATACTAAGTTATTCTCTGCATTTTTCCTCTCGGATATGTCCCGGATAATATAGAGGACGACCAGTTTGTCATGTAAAGAAAAGACATGGGCGCTGGCCTCAACCGGAAAAACCGTTCCGTCTTTTTTGGTCTGAATTCCGCCATAAATAGAATGGTAATTCTCTGCAAGACCGCTTTCGATAGTACAGGCAGGTCCGTGGAATTCTGAAAGGAATATTTCACAGAAGTCCTTCTGAAAAAATTCTTTTCGTGTGTATTGAAGTTTTTTGCAGGCAGTATCATTCACTTCAATTAATTTTCCTATTCTGCGGTCATCAGTAATATCATAAAGGAATATGGAGTCATTCGCATTGTGAAATAAATGGGTGAATTTCTCTTCATTTTCGGTAAGTGCATCGCGTATCCTCTTTTCTTCGGTAAAGTCTTTAATGATGATAATGAGGCCGTGGCCCCCATTCTCCAAAATCGAGGGTACATATTGGATAAGGAAATAGCAGGACTTATCCTGGTGAGTAAACAGAAGTTCCTTACAGGACCTCTCTCCGCTTTCTAATGATTTTTCAATAAGTGGTAAGAGATCTTCCTGACTGATCACCGGAATTGACCGGTCGGTTGCCTCTTTATTTAGTACATTGTTTTCATCAAGATCAAAATACTTCAGATATTTGTCATTGACCTGAATGATTTTGCGATCCTTGTTCAGGAGAAGAATTAAATCAGGGGAGCAATGCAACATTGAACTTATCGGCAACCGCCGCGAGTTCGTGTAAACTTTGGCATTGCCGATGAGCTCTACATCAGCTTTACCTGATGCCAAAAGGACCTGGAGATATTTGGCGATAGAATTCCGGTGAATATTGGTAACATGAGATATCTCAGTGATCGTCATCCCTTTTGGTTTAGATCTGAGTATGTTGAGAATTCTATCAAGCAGTTCCTGGTCGCTGGGCATAGGTGTTGGATATGCGACATTATATTTAATGGTATGTCTTGCATACAAAATAATTTTTGATTAAGGCTTGAGTAAAATAATAATTAAAGATTATTAATGGCATTAATGGCATAATCAATTACGATTATACCTAATTTACCTGTAAACCCTTTCTTTGCCGTTTAAAGTGATAGTATATTATTGTTCGTAACGTCCGCATCTAAAGAGTATCTTAGCAAAATCAATAAAGATTTTGTTTCTGAAAAGAATGATGATTACCTTCAGGTTTATTGATTATTCGAGGATTTCAGCCCCATTACCCAGACATCTAATGATAAAAATAACCGAAAAGGAGGATACAAGGGCCAAATTGTTCGAATATCTCATTAGGCATGTTGTTCATGGATATGTCTGGCACATCACTATATACCAAAAATATTCAAGGAGGGGTAATGCAAGACGGCGTGTGTTCCCTCGGGCAATCAGATGCCACACAGAGTTTGCAGGTAATTTCAAAAGAGGTATGAAAATGAAAAGACTTATTGTAGCATTATTGGTCGCTGCTCTCTGTATGGTGGCACCGGCTGTTGCTTTTGGTTGGGACGAGCTTCCAACTGAAAAAACGGTGAAAGTTATCTCGGTGAACCCTACATCAAATGCGTTCTTTGACATCCATATTGGACAGGACATCTATCCCACATGGTGTGTAGATGCAAAAAAGGATGTAAATACCGGATCTTATACCGCTAAACTTAGCACCACCATTGGCGCAGGCGAGAAGTGGAACAAGATAAACTGGGTTCTGAACAATAAGGGAGACGCCACATATAAGGAGGTTCAGGCAGCTATCTGGACAATCCTTGGTCAAACAATCCGGTGGGACCAAAGATCCTGGTATACCCCTGTTGCAAAGAAATTAGTCATGGATGCTAAATGTCATGGTGACTTCATTCCTGAATGCGGTCAGATAGGAGCAGTTCTTGTTAAACCAAAGAGGGGATGTGGACAGGACACCATCTTTGAATTGGCGACCCCAGTGTGCATACCCGACCCAACACCAACACCAACACCTGTCCCTGAATTCCCAACAATGATGATTCCGGTTTTCCTTGTCGGAAGTCTCATGGTTGCAGGTAGCATTCTGAAGAAAGAATAAAACATGAAGTAATCCTCCTTTTTTTCTTTTGATACTCTTTGTGTGTAGTTTTTGTATGCGATGAAATACATTGCCTCAAAAAACAAACAATGTATTCGGATAGTTTTCGGGGTAATTTCTGGGAAGCCTTTCAACTCACAGATATGATTTGTTGTTCCATCAACCTGATATCTGCAGTAAATCTATACCGGTAACGAATGATATATGCGTTCAATGGTTCGACGATCTCAAGCATTTCTCATTTTTCAACGGCTATGTCAGGCACTTCGCTATATATCCCGATTGTGTAAGGAGGTGTATATGCAAAATTGTGTTAGCTCGTCCTATGAATAGGATGTCTCTGATTTTGCATGTAATCAGAAAGAGGTATAAAAATGAAAAAACTTATTGTAGCATTATTGGTTGCTGCTCTCTGTATAGCCGCACCTGTTGCTGCTATGGCTTGGGGCGATGAATTAAACACTGCACAGGTCTTTATAGCAGGAAACCCGTATCAGCACACAGGTAATTCTTACTTTGATGTGGCCCTTCTGGAAGGTAACGATAATGTAGTATATGCCGGATGGTGCACCAATCCAAAAGCCAATTCAATTAAGAATGAGTATTATAATCCCAGCATCCGCATTAAAAATCCACACATTTCATAATATTTGACCGCAAGATCTTTGTACCTTCACGCAAATACCTACAATATGCCTCTCATTGACGGTTTTGATGATGAATCAATCCTTTCCGTC
>JAAYIO010000009.1 GCA_012523385.1 Methanomicrobiales archaeon | reverse complement strand
TTCGGTAATGCCGCATAGACATCTGCGGTCAAATGACCGCTCTTCCACGCATTTGAATAGGATGCAGCAAACTGCGCGACCTCATCCATTTTTTCCGTCTCTCCCTTGAGAATGATGACACTACCGCCCTGCACATCAGCGTGGACAAAGGTATCAGAACCCTCGAGATATTTTTTTACGACCTCTTCATTTGTCCCGGCATCTTTCCCGCCAACCATCAGCACCCCATCTGAGGTATAGCACCAGCGGAAGCGGTGATACCACTTCTTTTTCCGGAGAGGAATCACTTTCTTCTGCTTTTTTTCCGAAACGACCATCCGTTCCATGGCCGCAAATGCGCCTTTTCGTTTCTTCTTAAATTTCTTTGCCAGTTCGTAATACCGGTTGGCGTTGACCTCGATACTTTCCTGTACAAAAAGTTTGACAGGATTTCCATCAATTTCAAGGTCAATTGCGCTTTCCGCGGGGTAGATCATCTTAATGGCAGAAGCCGAATCACTTTTGCTTTCTTTCAGGATTTTTTCAATCTCCTGCCATGATGCAGTAGCGCTTGCATTTTTAAGGGTCGTAAGTACATCCTGAACAAACGCATACTGCAGATACAGCGCATCGACTATTGTTTCATACCGCTCAATCTTCTTTTCAAATGACTGGATTGCATCCAACTGCCGTACGCGGATATTCTCTTCCCGCGTGAGTTTGGGTTTCGGCGGGGTGACGAGTTCTTTTCCCCGGGGAAAAAACTGATCCAGCGCTTCATAAAAAACCGTAAATGTCTCAGTCGGAGTTTCATTTCCCAGCACAAAAGGCCAACATCCGGATGATGTAATGCAGGGGCTACGCTCACATTCCGTTTTTTTGATGATTGCATTATAGGCTGCAAATAGGCTATCTGCGGGAGCACTGATGGCGGGTTCTGATTTACTGACTCCGGCGATTTTACATGCTTCTTCCGCAAATTTTCCCCCCATGAGAAATTGTGTGGCAAGCGTCCTGACCGCATCAGCATCAGATGCCTTGAGAATTGCGGCAAATTCTTCTTCAGATTGCGGCACGGTATTTGCTGCGAGCGTGTATGTCTCACCATTAAATACACTCCGGTCCTTGAACCGTTGTTTTTTCAGTGGCTGAATTATGGTGTAATCCCCGTCAGTAAGAACGATATTTCCTTCATCAAAGAGTTCTACAATCAGATGAAGCCGGCTATCACTCTTACCGATTTCAATATCAATCACCCGTTCAATTCCCGGTTGTGATATGCTAAGAACCCTTCCTCCATTGGTGTATTTACGGAGAAACATGGAATATCCGGATGGATTTCCTGTTGCCGCAGGGAGGGATGAGGTAAAATGCACGCGTTTTCCGATTTCGATGATCAGGGAATATTTCTGCTTATCCTGACCATTGATACGAATTCCAAACAGTCCTGTATCATATTGGTAGGTTTTTCCTATCCACAAAGGGAGAAAACCCTGAGCTTCTGATACCATCGCATGAATATCGAGCCCACTCATTCCCTTTAAACTCGCCATAATATACCAAATTACATATTGTTCTACAACAAAATTATAGTGACTGGTGTCAGGATGACTGAAGACGACATACCCAATGAGACTGAGACAAAAATTGTCAAGTCCAATGACCAAAAAAGAAAAGAGCACAATAGCCGTATCATCCGTACAGGTATTGCCAGTGTTATGGGTTTAGCCGCCGGAATTCTCTCATTTTTTATCATTGGTAATACCCCGGACCAAGGTGCTATTGGGTTTCTCCTTCTTCTTGGAGCAATGGTATTCCAGAAACATATATTCATGCTCATCGGGATTGACATATCTGAACTGGGCGGAAAAGACTGGTTTTACCAGAGTTTCATGGCATTTGCGTTCTGGTTTATCGCCCTGACAATACTACTAACAATATAATAATTTTATAATATTTGTGATATATCATGCGAATTGCTGTTGTTCATCGTGATCGGTGCCACCCGATAAAGTGCGGCACCGAATGTATTTTGTACTGCCCGCGTGTTCGAACGGGTGATGAAACCATTGTCATCGGAGAGGACGGTAAAGCCTTAATCTCGGAAGAACTGTGTATCGGATGTGGTATCTGTATCAAGAAATGCCCGTTTGATGCACTGGATATTGTGACTCTGCCGGAAGAACTTGACAATCCGACCCATCGCTATGGAGTAAATGGTTTTGCCCTCTATGGACTTCCCATTCCTGTTCAGGGAAAAGTTACCGGAATTCTTGGAGCCAATGGTATTGGAAAAAGTACCGCGGTGAAGATTCTCTGTGGCCAGCTCGTCCCCAATCTGGGGAACTTAGAGGACTTGGCTAACTGGGAAGGCATATTAAAGCAGTATACAGGAACAGAACTATTTGATTACCTGCAGCAGATATCAAAGTCTTCGGTAAAACCATCCTTAAAACCCCAGTATATCGACTATATCCCCAAGGCATACAAAGGAACGGTCGCTGAGCTTCTGTCATCAACAGATGAGCGAGGAATGCTCGGCCATTATGTCCACGAACTGGGTTTGGAATCCCTTCTGGACCGCCCGATAGGAAAACTGAGTGGCGGAGAACTGCAGCGTGTCGCTATTGCCGCATGTCTTTCACGTGATGCCGATTTCTATTTCTTTGATGAAATCACTCCGTTCCTTGATATATACCAGCGGATGTCTGCTGCATCACTCATCCGGAAACTCGCAGAGACACGACCGGTCATTATTGTTGAACATGACCTTGCCATTCTTGATATGCTTGCAGATACCGTGCATGTTGCCTACGGTAAACCAAGCGTCTTTGGTATCATCACCGGACCAAAAGGGGTGAGGATTGGCATTAACCAGTACCTGGAAGGATTTTTGCCAGAGGAAAATGTTCGGTTCAGGGATTATGCGGTTGCCTTTGAAACACGGTCTCACACGCGGGATGCAACCCGCCAGACGCTCATTACCTTTCCCAAGATGGAGAAGAGCTATGGCGATACCTTTTCGTTAACCGTTGCTGCCGGAAAAATAAAGGTCGGAGAAGTGCTGGGTCTGGTCGGCCCAAATGGTATTGGAAAGAGTACATTTGCAAAACTTCTTGCAGGTGTCGAAACGCCTGACCTCGGTGAGATGGATAAAAAGGTGAAAATTGCCTACAAACCCCAGTATGTAAAAGGTGATTCCTCGGTCTCCGTAGAATACCTCTTGAGACAGGCCTGCCGTTCGTTTGACTCCTCGTATTACCAGCATGAAATACTTGAGCCTCTGTCAATTATTCCCCTTCTTCAGTCACCAGTAGATCAACTGAGTGGTGGTGAACTACAACGGGTCTCCATTGCCCTGTGCCTCTCACAGGATGCAAACCTCTACATTCTGGATGAGCCAAGTGCTCACCTCGATGTTGAGCAGCGGGTGAAACTGGCACGGGTTCTCAGGCGGCATGCAGAAGGACGAGAGGCGGGCATCATTGTCATTGATCACGACATTTACCTCATCGATATGATCAGTGAGCGAATGCTGGTGTTTGACGGAACTCCCGGGGTCAAAGGTGCTGCGTATGGACCATACGAAATGGAGGAAGGAATGAATCATTTCCTGAAAGGGTTGGGAGTAACATTCAGGAGAGACATGTCCGGACGACCCCGCATCAATAAACCTGGATCCTACCTTGACAGAGAACAACGGGCAAAGGGAAATTACTATTACGCGGAAATTTCAAATTCATAAGTATTTATCAGCTTTAAAAATAGAAGGTATTATTACAGGTGTAGTATGGCACGGGGTGAAAAACTTGGTGATGCAATCCGGTATGAAAAAATAGACAACCTACGTCAGGATCTCTATTCATACATTGATGGCAATACCGAAAAAATAGATACGAATCTCCCTGTTTTTTTTGCTCATATTGTATCGGCACTCGATAACGGATTTCCGGATTTTAAGGATGTTGCATACGATGAGTTTATTGATAGCATTGCATACCATTTGATGACGAAGAGCAGTCAGGAAAAAACACCACAGTACATTGAACGGGTGATAACGACGGCTATCCGCTCTAAACGTTCGACAGGAAAGGCATCACTGAATATTCTTGGCGGACTGCAACTCCTTTCATCAGGATACTGTAAGGATGCAATTACATATTTTGGCGATTACTGGAAGCACGACGCCAGAATCGGTTTTTACATTGCATATTGCTATTACACCATCTCCAAATCAGAAAAAGGGGGTGAGGGAAATAAGCCATCAACTCAAAAACAGCAGTCAGAACTTGCAGCACGGGAACAACTGTTGCAATTGGCCCGGATTCAGCCTTCCCTCTACCGCCTGAAACCGCTGGACCTTTCTGAAGACGAAGCGGTTGATAATGCATTCTGGTTTATGGTGAAAATTTCTCTGTGGTGGTTCCCGGATGAGAAATGGTTCCTCCGGATTGGTTTAGAAAAGGCAAAAAAAGATAATAATGAGGCAAAACGGATAGAACTTCTCAATATTGCAACGGTAAAATTCTTTAATGACCTTGATTTCCTCCGCGAATCATTCACCTTCAGACTTGAACAGGGAGATGGGGTCGGAGCTAATGGTATTGTAAAACAGATGATACAACAGTACCCTGATAGCCTTGAACCGGTCTACTATGGACTGAAACTCTCCCTGATTGCAACCGGAAAAACCTCATATTCGCAATACCGCACGATGGCGTCAGAGAAGGGAATGCCAGCATACCTCATACAGGTTTTTGACTGGGTTTTTTATGTATTAAAAAATCAGGATAAGGAAGCGAATGCTCAATATCGGGAGTTGCTACGCAGGTACAAGTCATTATCCTATTATTTCATCCCGCTCGATTATATCGCACAAAATATATTTTATGCCGAAGAAGAAGAATCAAAACGGGCCCGGATGCTATTTATTGATTCAATCGATCTCTATACGAAAAAGGTTCTGAAGATCCAGACATAGATTATTCTGTATAATAAACCGGAATCAGCAGGAGATTGGTTGATTCGCTATTCGCTGTATTGCCCGGTTGAAATTCTGTAACGACCCTTACGGGTATTTTTTCGGTTGCAGTATCAGGCAGATAATATCCTGCTTCACCCTTGGTGACAAACCACCATCGCCCGTTTGTGTCAGGGAAGACTTTTATCACTTCATTACTGCTGACACCAGCCATTTTTCGGGTGATATGGATAATAATCTCATTATCTCTTAATCCATACAGTCCGTTATTCGTGCCAATAACAAGTATACCGTCCTCTGTTACCCGAACATCATTGATGCGGGATGTGCCAGTCCCAAGAGCTGCAGGGACAATAATCTCAGCCGTACCGTTTGATTCCGAATAGTGGAGGACGGTATACCTATTAAAAAGGATGACGCCCCCAAACGGATCATCCACAACATTCGTTATTTTTCCGTATTGCTCCTCATCAATAGGGATTTGAGAAAAGGCAAAACCCTCTTTATTCTTTACCCCCTTCCAGACACCATTGGAGCGAGATGTGAGGACAATATTTCCGGTGGCATGATCCTTCGCCATTGAACTGATGAAATAAGCGTCAGGACCATTTTCAGAAAATGGGCGTATCCACCTCCAATTTCCTTCAGAAAAATAATGTAGCCCGGAGTTGCCATTAGCAATCCAGATAGTCTTACCATCGCGAAGGATATCATGGATATCCATTGAGGAAAAAATCATATCTGTTCCAACGCGGGTAAATACCGTTCCATCGTAGGTCTGCACACCTGCTGAAAAACCCAGCCAAAGTTGATTATTTTTATCAAATTCAATCGTAGAAATAAATTTATCTTTTAAACCGGTATCATAATTCCATGACTCAGAATGGATAGTTACCCATCCGGAGTCAAAAAGAGAAAGGCCATTTGTTGTCGCAAATGCAATCATACCATCTTTGTTTTCTGCAATATCCATCACATCAAGCGATGAAATTGAGCCACTTGCAGGTATATATGTAATAAGACTACCGGATACCGGTACGATGAAACAAAACAGAACGACAAAGAGTATTAAAGTTCGTAACATTTCCCATCTGCTCTTCGAACGGTAATTTTACCTCCGTCTTCGGGATAAAAATCCACCGATCTTCCGGATGTTCCACCGATATCTTCAATTGCAATAGAAATGTGCATTTCATCAAGATGTATTCTCAGGGCCTCGACATTGCGT
>JAAYIO010000001.1 GCA_012523385.1 Methanomicrobiales archaeon | reverse complement strand
CCTTGGACCGGTTCCATGACATCAAGAACCAACTGAACGACCCTTATCGGGAGTTCAGGCGACCTTGTCATGTTACTCTATACAGAAAGTTGTTTAGGGAAATATATGTTTTCATTTGGTTCAGCATTCTTTTGTGGTTGATGCAAATTCTGTGTCTTCTGCCGATGAAGATGGGTGGTATTTTTAAGAATCAGGTTGAATGCTATCTCAATGTGGGCAAAGATACTGAATGCATTCAGTGATTCACCTTCTCAGGCGCAGGTAGCACGTTTTCTTCTGGAAAACGGTCTTGGCATCAATAAACGCGGACGTGTGACAGTCAACGGGATAGGAATTCCTGCCACTCATCTTTCAAGAGAGATCGGCACTGACCGCCGTGTCGTCGATGCCACCGTAAAACGAATTTTATCTCTCCCTGACATTGCTGAAATCTTCCTTAACCTGCGGGCTACCCCGGATGTTAGCCGTATTGCAGAGTCCCTCGGGCTTACCGTGATCACGGTCATGCCTGACGATGCATCACAGAAAGGAGTGGTGGGTGCAACGGTAAAGGTTCTCACCGACCATGACATTTCTATCCGTCAGATCTTTGTCACGGACTCTCACCTCTCAGAAGACCCGAAACTTGTCATCGTGGTGGATGAAGCACTTCCTGCGGTTGTGTATGAAGCCCTGCGTGCCCTCCCGCAGGTCAGAAAACTCATTCTTGAATAATTTTTTAACGATACTTCTTTTTTACCGACTCTTTTGCGTTGTCGATTTCCCAACTTCTGTGCTTTAAACCCCCATTCAGTGTGCAGAGTTCTCGCCTGAGTTTTTTTCAGCCGTGCATGATATTGAACCGCACCTGTTTGCTCCTAACCGAGATACGCTATTTTGCTATGTCTACCATTTCAGATCGTCTGGCGTTTGTCTGAACTACTGGTGGATTCAAATTATGATCTTTTCAGACGGGGTGGCTCTCACGAACGCCGGTTTAAAAAGAAAAAAATAGCTTAAAGGCAGGAATACAACCGGACCTTCAGAGATGCCCCACTTCATCGGCAAGGGCAGCGATGCGCCTAACAATGATCTCCGTGAGCGTGTTTTTGGTAATATCCAGTCGTTCTTTCAGGGAAATAACAATGGTGCCCCGGACAAGGTTGTCTGCATGGGCCACAATCTTCTCTTCAGGGCTCTTTGGGATGCAGTCTATTGGTTTCAGGCCTTCCGCTTTACATTCCTCTGCGGTCATACCTGCGCCAATGTGGCGTTCAACGATGCGTGCCACCTCTTCTGGCAGACCGTAGGCACGGCAGATGTCTGCACCTATCTGGGCGTGGGCGAGGGAATGGGTCTTTGACCTCCCAATATCATGCAGGGCCGCACCCCATGAGACAAGCTCTCGGTCTACAAACCGTGTAGCTGCGTATTGGCAGGCAAGGTCATGCACCACATGGCAATGGGCAATCACATTATCCGGGCAACCCGCCCGGGAAAGATATAAAAAAGGGTCTTCTGATGGTACCATCAGACTTTGCCGAGTGTTGTCCTCATGGCATCAACGCGGGCTTTGAGTGCATTGAGAAGAAGTTCGTTATCAAAGTGTTCCATATGCGTCCCACATGGGCAGGTGAACTCTATCGCAAAGGCATCATTGAACGTATAAACGACGCCACAGGTATTGCAGATGTAGAAATCGTTTTCATCTTCATACATTTCGCGTTCTGAGAGTTTCTCGAAGGCATTCTCCATATCCTGAGTGAGGGCATCGTTTAAGTTGTCAAGCCTGAGCTTCCATTTGTACGTGAGCCATCCGGTTTCCTGATTTTTTTCGCGCCGGTACTGGGCAAGACGCTTGCCGTAGAGTGTATACAACGTATTTCTGACAGAGTTGAGGTTAATTTCGGTCTCTGCGGCCAGTTCCTCATCGGTCTTTTCAAGTTCACGGTCAAATTTTTCCAGAAGGGCCAACCCTTCTTCTCCCACCATCCGGACCAAATATGTACGGACTGCAGGATTATCCAGCACGTCTCCTTCCTCTACCATCTGCTCATATATCTGTGTACTCGGGTAATAGTCTTACCCAAGGAAGCAAGTGCTTCCGGCTCATCTCTGCCCCTGCCATACACACTGAGAACGGCCCCTCCCTCTTCAATCTCTGTGCCAACCCATGGAATGTCCGCAATGTCGGGGTGAAGGGATTTTAGATCATCTGCGACCACACAATCGCGGTCTGCAAAGATGATGGAGCGGGCCGCAGTCATCACCGGATTTGGCCGGGATGCTGGCAGAATACCTGACGCAGCGTTGCAATGCATCTCAAATAGGTTTGTATCTGTGCTCATTTCAACAATGTCCAGAGTCGCCTGAAACCGCGGATTGATTTCAATGGCCCGAACGCCGTCATTTGTTAGCATGAAGTCGATACCCAGTGATCCGATACACCCGCTTTTTGTTGCAATATCCTCAGCAAGCGCGAGAATGATCTCCCGCTCCTGCAACAGGAATGGTGTCACGGCACCGGCAAATCCAAACTGACGTTCTCCCTCCCCGCCGCGGTTAAACTGGCGGTTCAGGCTCAGCGCCCGTGCAGACGTACCGTCAGCGATGCAGGACACACTACAGGGAATGCCTTGTAGCGGCACCTGACGAACGTAGGGGGTGTCCGGCCAGCAGTTTACCCACGTTGCCTCATCATCTGGTGTGACCGCAAGGGTATTTCGCCAACCACCCGCGCCGACATTTGGTTTGATAAATGCAGGATACTTGCCTTCAGGCAGAATAGGAGGCACAGGAAATTCATGCTCCTCAAAGAACTGCTGGATACCGGTCTTTGTGCAGAACCGCGCCGCCACATCCCGAGGTGTTCCACAGGTAGTGCGCCCGAGGTCCATGGTCTCCGCGCCTGAGGTCGTAACGATGCAGTCAAAGGTATAACGTTCACAGAAGTCTGCAACACGCTCGGGCAGTTCAGCTAACTCTGTAAAAATCTGATATTCTTTTGTGTACCAGGTGAGGTCCTGATCACAAAAATGGTCGATGGCATAGACCTCGTAGCCTGCGGCATAGGCAGACCTGACCACATGTCGGGTTGCAAACCCTACAACGAGAACCCGGCCTTTCAACTCTCAAACCTCTTGCCGCGTTCAGATGGAATGATCTGCATCTCTGCATCCGGATATTCGCGGTTCAGTTCATTTCCATCAAAAAGCCGGTCCATGATGAGTGCGAGACTTGAGATCTCTGAATGAGGTTGTGTCGTGACCGAGATGTTGTAGTCCGCAAGTTCATAGATCTCTGACGGAACCTTCTCTGCGCCAACGACTACCAACACTTTATCGTGTTCTTTTATTTCATCAATGACGTCCGTCATTCGCAAACCGTACATCGTCAAATGAACGACGATGCCGCCTTCATCTTTCCATTCCCGGATGACCTTTTTCCATGAGGCATTATTCTCGACAAAAAAGTCCCCGCCCCAGCGTGCGGCGACATCGGTCACCGAGCGGCGTACGCCGTCATCGTTTGCTGCAAGGTACATCCCCTTTGCCCCCAGTGCCCTTCCGGTAAGGGCTACATGGGTGGTGACCCGCTGGTCACGCTCTGGGCGGTGGCCCAATCGCAGAACCCGTACATCTGAGACCATTATTTCGTTTCACTCTCCTTTCGGACTTTTATGATGCCATTTTCCAGGTATATTGGAGAATCCTTCATTAGCTGCTCCATCTCAGCGCAAAGAATTATTTCCTGCAGGGATTTTGTCGCCCAAAGATCGTCCTTTCGGGATATCAGCCGGTATCTTTCCAGCCGCTCCAGTGATTCTTCTGCAACGCTTTCCTCTGTGCATGCCACCCTGCAGAGTTCCTCCAGAGTCATTTCGGATTTTTCTACAAGAATATGATATATTTGCCAGTCTCTGTCTTCTGAACGCACGGTGAAAGGTTACTCTGATGGGGGCATATAGCTTTTTACCGTTTCATGATACATCAAGAACAGAGATGAGATTGGAATGTGCGCAGGCGAAAAAATATGACTGATTATATTGAACTGGCAGAGCTTGCAGACGGGATACTAACAATCTCCGATGATGATGTAACAAAGCTTGCCTCTGTTCTTGATGAGCTTCCGGGAAACGTAAAAAATGAACTGCTGGTCTCTGACTTTCTGAATGCGTATCAGGTATTCTGGTATTTCTTCCGGTATGAACCCGAAATTCTCACGGCAGAACGTCTTATGCTCTCGTCAGCGTCATCCCTTTTACAAGGTGTGCTGATTGAGGAGCGCGATATCTATGAAATACTGTTTCGTGTCTCAAATGGTCGCCCCGAGATGCTTGTCACCGACGGTGAGAATGTGCTCATGGTCTATCAGGGCGTGAATGCCTATAGGGAGGCAGCAGACTGGGTGGACTCAGCCTGATCTGGTGTTATCTGCCTGCGGTAATGAGACTTGTATCAACAGAGGCCCGCACGATCTCAGGGAGTGTGCCCCATCGGCAGAGGGTGTCTCCTGCAATAACGCATACGCCGCAGACGCCGCTGAGGTCACGCGCCTGAAAGAAGTCATCCGAGCATGTGGTAAAGTCATTACAGAGCGATGTTGCCCATGCGTCTGCCAGTGAAACATTTCGGGAGAATACGGTGACGGCATCGGCTGTTCCAAATGAGACAGACGGGCCAACTGTGGCAGAAGAGGTGCAGATGCCAAGAATACTATCCTGCGGCATAACGCGGAAGGCAAGCCTTCCCGAGAAATGAGAGGTGCCTGCATAGATGCCTATCGTGACCTCACGGTCTGCAATGAGGGCGATATCGCCACCGTTATCGACAACAGCAAAGGTAGCACCCGCATCCTGCATTGCTTCCACGCCATACCACGCAATTGTTCCTGCAACGGCGGCCATTGGGCCGACCCCCGCCGGTTTTGATGCAACAACCATCCGCTGTGCTACCGCAGAGGACACGTTTGCCGGATACGGTTCATACGTTGTCTTAAAAAAAGGGTCTCGGAGAATCTCACGCTCCAGTTCATTTCGGGCGTCTACCATTGCACTTTTTGCTGCTTCGATATGTGCCTCATGGTCTGCGAGGATGGTGGTGATGGTTGTCCGGTACTGGAATTGTTCCCGAATCATGGGAGGAGTGAGAGGGCCTGATGGGGGCAGGCATCCACACATTTGCCGCAGAGTACACACTTTGATGTGTCAACACAGAGTGTCCACGTTTCATCAAAGAAAAGGACATCCTGCGGGCATACACTGATGCATGCACCGCAGTTTACGCACTCGGTCTCATCCCGGATGACTGATGCCTCTATCTGCTTCACGCGTGCGCCTGCCTTCTCCATCGCATCGGTGATGATCTTTGTGTCTTTATCGGGGATGTCGATTAAGAGTTCTCCGCCTTTTGACTCGACATGGGCCCGTTCAACATTAATGAGCACACCTGTGTCCTTCACGGTCTGTGCAATAAGAGGCTGTTTGACGTCTCTTCGTGAAAAGGTAACTAAGAGTTTCATCGCTTCCACCCACGTTCAAACAGTTTTCCCAGATCAATTGCTGAAAGAATTCCGATCAGTTTACCGTTTTCGTCTACGACGGGAAGAGCGCCGATATTGTGCTGTTCCAGTTTACGCGTGGCTACATCCACTGTCTCTGTTGGCGATGTGTAGACTACCCGTTTTGTCATAATGTCACGCACCGTCACACCTTTTCCGTCAGATGCCACGCCCTTGGTAATGTCAAAGGTAGTGACAATCCCTACCAGCCGGTTTGCACTGTCAAGCACCGGGAGATGGTTTGTCTCCCCTTCGAGGAGGCGTTTTGCCGCAGTTCGGATAGACTCGTCTTCGCTGATGGTGACGATACTGGTGGTCATGATGTCCCTGACCTGAGGTGCACGGGCGCGGTCGCGCATTGGATGGGACGTTTTTGTTGTGTCAAGCCTTCGTGTGGGAGAGGCGAGTATCATTCTCCCGCTCTCAACCCATGACTTTAGCTCATCGGCGACTTCAAGCGCTTTTTTATAGGAAGACAGGGACGACGTCTTCACGTCTTCTCCGTTTAGTTCCACATGACCGCTCTTGAGTTCGGCATAGGTGACATCACACAGCGTTGGGCGGTCGCGGTTAGGAACACCGTAATCTGCAATGGTGGTCTTGAGGTCTTCATCACGGACCGCTGTCCGGCGCACCATATCCTCGTCAAGAATGGGTATGGGGACACCGAGTCCGACATACAGCGTGCTGTTATATCCCCTGAACGTCGCAGCCCTAAGAAAATCGGTGGACATATCCTTCATATTCCCTGTCGTCATGAGGGTGGCAAACCCATTCCCGGGCGATGCCTGAGTACCTTCGCCAATGATCATGCCCTCAGCACCGCAGAGAAATATGGGTACACCGCTACCGATAACACGCAGGTTGGGGTCATTGGGGATGGGAGAAAGACATCCCGCACCGGAGTATGAAATATTCCCTGCGTTTGCAAGCAAGGTGCCCATATAGGTATAGAGCGTGCGGTCAGAGGTATTTGAGGCCGCCACGTATGACTGGTATGAATTGCGTGGATTGACCATAGTTGCCTGATTCATATCCTCCATGTTCAGTTCAATCTCCAGTGTCTTTCTGGGGTAACAGTCCGTTCCCTTTGACTGTGCCCGTAACCGGATTGCATTCCCTGCAACAAGGTCTTCGAGTACATGAGCCCCGCCGTATGAGATGCCCTGTGTCTCTGACTTCTGGGTGGCACCAAGGTAGGCGTCCACTGCCGCAATGCCGGCATATGCCTCCACCTCGTTCATCCACACCTTTTCCATCCGAATCGGGGGGTCTGCATGGCCGAAATTAAAGAATGCACCGGAGGAGCACATGGCGCCAAATGTGCCGGTGGTCACCACGTCTACTTCCCTGAGTGCGCCCTCCACACCCAGTTCATCAACGATGTCGGGCATCTGATCTGCCCTGACTACCCGGGCATTGCCGTCGCGAATGCGGGTGTTGATGAGGTCGATGGTCTTTTCCATGTAGTAGTCTAGGGCATAGTGCATAATTAATGCTTGTGTATATTACCTCTGGTAATTATGGTCTCTGTCTGGCATTCTTTTTCCCCTCACTTTCGCTCTGCAACCCATACCTTTATTCCCGGTTATTTCTCTATGTATTCATTATGCAGATTGCTGATTTTATTGCCATGCTTGAAGAGGTTGCACCGCCTGAGCTTGCAGAAGAGTTTGATAGTGGCAGAATCGGCCTTATTATTGAAGGGCACGATGAGGTGAATTCGGTGTGCTGTGCTCTTGATGCGACACTTCCTGTAGTCAGGGAAGCGGTTGCAAAAGGGGCTAATATGCTTGTCGTGCATCACACGCCCATATGGAATCCTCTCACCCGTATTGGAGGGGAATCCGGGGAAATAATCGGGACAGCTCTTGCCGGCGGGCTCAATGTCTATGTCATGCACACCAATTTTGACCATGCGCCGAGTGGCATCAATGATGCCCTGGCAAAATTGCTCAATCTCACCGAAATTGAGCCTCTTTCACTGGGTGTTATCGGCACACTCACCATAACGCTTGATGAAGTGGCTGACCGATTGAAATCACCCCTGCGAATATATGGAGATGTGCCTGTTTCCTGTCGTCTTGCAGTGGTTGGTGGTTCCGGTTTCTCTCCTGAGCTTATTGATGAGGCAGAGGAAAAAGGGGCCTCGGCATTCCTTTCATCTGAGCTCAGACACAGTGTCCAGCGCTCGTCCGGAATATCTCTCATTGAATCCACCCATTATGCCACCGAAGCGCCGGGGATGCGGATGCTTGCCGAGCGAATGGGGTGGACATTTCTTGAGGACATTCCTGTAATGGTGCAGACCGATGGGCGGCAGTGACGAGAGAGGGGTAACAGCAGAGGTCTGCCGCCTCTATGGCGCGAAAGGAGAAAAGGCAGTTTTAGCCGCCCAGGATGGACGGGTATTGCAGTACCGGGACTTTTGTGTGGTGATTGGAACTACAGACACCTACGTGGTGGATGATGCCTTCTGCACCTGTGGTGATTTTACCTATCGGGGGTTGCAGTGTTGGCATATTCTCGCATTAAGGACGGCAAAAGCTCTGGGGACGGTTGTAGAGCGTGACGAATGGTACCAGGATTTTTTATGAAAAAAGGGAGAAACAAACACTATATGAGATCCTGTAACGACTATTATACCAGGTTACCGTGATTATTAATGTTTGAGGAAGAATATCAGCTTGAATATTTCAAAGAGAACGGACTGGTCAGGAAAATCTGTAAGGCCTGCGGTTCAGCGTTCTGGACACGAGAACCTGAGCGTGAATGCTGTGGCGATGCACCTTGTGAACCGTATTCATTCATCAATAACCCTGTTTTTACCCCTCATACTGTTGACGAGATGCGGGAAGCATTTCTGAGTTTTTTTGAACAGAATGGTCATACCAGAATCAAACGCTATCCGGTTGCGGCTCGCTGGCGTGATGATATCTATCTGACCATTGCATCCATTGCGGATTTTCAGCCATTTGTGACCAGTGGTGAGGTTCCTCCTCCTGCAAATCCTTTGACGATATCCCAACCCTGTATCAGGCTCAATGATCTGGATTCAGTGGGACGCTCTGGTCGCCACCTGACCACGTTTGAGATGATGGCGCATCACGCATTCAACACGGATGAGGGCGAGATCTACTGGAAGGATGAGACCGTCAGTCTCTGTGATCGGTTCCTTGCATCCATCGGTGCTGACCTGAACAAGGTGACCTACAAGGAGCACCCGTGGATGGGCGGCGGCAATGCAGGTCCCAGCGTAGAGGTGCTCATTGGCGGGCTTGAAGTGGCCACTCTTGTCTTTATGAGCATGACGAAGCGCGACAATGGCAGACCGCCCGTGGATATAGAGGGCGTTCCCTACTATCCGAAGGATCTCCGAATTGTTGACACCGGATATGGTCTGGAACGTTTGGTATGGGCTTCGCAGGGGAGTCCTACGGTTTATGACGCTATCTTCCCTCAATTGATTGGGCGGTTGATGGATTCATCAAACCTTACTCATCTTCTGAATACCGCTGACTTTACGCGTATTCTTGCCTTGAATGCAAAATATGCCGGACTCATGGATATCACCGGTTCCAATCTCCATGAGATGCGAAAGAAAGTCGCGGATAATATTGGTGTGTCGTATCAGGTGCTGCAGGATGTGATTTCTCCTATCGAGCGTATCTATGCGATTGCTGACCACACCCGCTGTCTTGCCTATATGCTCGGTGACTGTATTGTGCCGTCGAATGCACAGGAAGGTTACCTTGCACGTCTCGTGCTCAGGCGGACTCTGCGGATGATGAATGAGATGAAGATGGAAGAAAATCTCTCTGATCTCATTGAATTCCAGATGGAGAAGATCGGCCTCAACTCCTTTGAACAGGAGATCAGTGTCGTGCGGGAGATCATAAAAAATGAAGAAGAGAAATATGCCGTCACGATGGAACGTGGTAGCAGGATTGTTCAAAGAATAGCAAAATCCTATAAAGACAAGAATCTGCCCATTCCTCTTGATGAAATGATCACTCTCTATGACTCACATGGCATTCCACCTGAGATTGTACGGGATATTGCAAAGGAGGAGGGTGCGGAGGTTGACCTGCCGGATAATTTCTATTCCCTGATAGCAGATGTGCATTCGGAATCTGAGGATTCGGAGAATGCAGAGGATCCATACGCGGCAATTCGTGAGAGAGTTGAGGCGATGACTCCCACGAAGATGCTCTATTATGATCTCCCTCAGGCGACCGATTTTGATGCAATCGTGCTTGACCAGTTAGATGATTATCTGCTCCTTGATCAAACGCTCTTCTATCCGGAAGGCGGCGGTCAGCCCGCAGATATTGGCAAGATTGTTTCAGAAGAGGGTATTAGCATGGTTGACCATGTGGTAAAGATTGGTTCTGTCATTTTGCATCATATCACTGGTCAATCCCTGAAACGTGGTGAACATGTCAAAGCATCTGTTGATGAAGAACGCCGTAAGACGATGATGCGCCACCACACGGCAACCCATGTTCTCCTGCATGCCGCAAAAGAGGTGCTCGGCCCGCATATCCATCAGGCTGGTGCCCAGAGTGGAGTTGCCAGTTCACGCATTGATATCCGGCATTTCCGTCACATCAGCGACAAGGAACTCTTGCGTATTGAGGATGCCGCAAACCGGTTGATATTAAAGGATATTCCGGTGCAGACCGGTTGGGAAGACCGAACCACCGCGGAGCAGAAGTATGGGTTTGATTTGTATCAGGGTGGTGTGCCACCGGGTGCCCGTATCCGTATCGTGCGTGTGTCAGGCGATGTGCAGGCTTGTGCGGGTACCCACTGCACGAACACCGGCCAGATTGGTTCCATACGGATTATGCGTCTGGAGCATGTGCAGGACGGTATTGAACGCCTTGAGTTCTCTGCAGGTATGGCTGCTGTTGCATACAATCAGTGGATGGAAGGACTCGTTGATGCATCAGTTTCGACTCTGAGTGTTCAGCGGGATAATCTCCCTTCATCCGTTGAGCGGTTTTTTACTGAATGGAAGGAGCAGAGAAAGGATATCGAACGTTTGCAGAAGAAGGTCGCCGAACTGGAGGTGGCAAATGCTCCGGTTGAGGAGATCGGAGGCGTTCGTGTCATGGTGCACACCCTTACTGCCTCTCCGAAAGAAATCGTTTCAATGGCAACCGTATATGCAAATGAAGGAGGCGTTGCCCTTCTTGTCGGTCTTGGCGACCGGGTGCATGTCGTGGTTGCTTCTGGTGATGAGAGGGTAAATGCCGGTGAGATTGTGCACCAAGTGTGTAGCATGCTTGGAGGAAAAGGGGGCGGGAAACCGTCTCTTGCACAAGGGAGCGGTGCCTCGGCGGAGGGCCTTCGTGAGGCACTTGCCGCTGGGTGCCGGATGATTGTTGAGCAACTAAAATGACTGCAGAAAGTGTGCTTGTCCTTGAGCCCGGCGATGAACGGGCCAAGAAGATCGGAAATGCGATGGCCAGTGAAACGGCAAGTGATCTGCTGTCCACTCTTTCTGAAGGCGAGCTCACGCTCTCGGAGTTGTCTGAACGTCTTGGGCAACCGATTACAACCCTGAAGTACCAGATTGAAAATTTGCTGGATGCCGGGCTCGTTGATATTGTGCGCACCCGATATAGTGAAAAAGGCCGTGTAGTCAAGGTTTACGGTGTGCGTCAGCAGGTGGTCATTATGACTCCCGGAAAGGGCAACCTCAGGGACTTGCTGCTGAGATATACGTCGCTGTTTGGACTGATCATCTTTGCGTCGCTCGTGCTGCTTGCATTGGCGCCGACATTCTCATTCATGGCTTATGACGGGCCGATGATGTCGGGTGGTTCGGATATGCTTTCCGGCGATTCGCGTTCACAGGTGATGGTCTACTCTGCTGAAGAGAAAGATGCAGAGGTAAATGCGCAAAAAGATGGTGCCGTTTCCTCCTCCGCACCGGAGTCTGCGGCAGCACCAGTGGAACGGGAATATACATCTCCACAGATTGCCCCCAATATCCTCGCGGTGACATTTTTCACCGGTGGTTTTGCGGTTATCTTCATCATGCTTTTGTTTGAGCTGGTGGCGATGTATCGCAGGCAATAATTATTTATTCACATTTTTTGCACGTGGTGAAAAAGGATTACCGGATTATAAAAAGGCGTTTTAAGGTAATCTGATCTGTTTATTTCTGTAGGGAGGCAAGGTCGGTGTTGCCGTTTTATTCAGGTGAAATTACGCCCCAAACATTCTGTTCCCGATTTGAAGGTGTAAATCTAACGATATAGTCTGTATTAGTGAGGATGCTTTTTAGACCGGTCTTTAGAAAGAATGAGTGAACAAAATAAATTTCATTCTCATTTTGGATGCTGTCAAAAAGAGAGATGGTTATTCAGTTCAGTCTGGATGATGCCTCATTCCATGCCATCAAAAGCGCGATATCTGTTGTGATTATGGGTGGCGGCCCGTTTTATCCAACGGTGTACACCCGGGAGGTTTCCTCCCTATTCAGGTATAGCTACTTTCGTCGTCATTCACTTCCTCTTCATCTCCCCGCACGCGCCAGAGGGCCTTTTCCACCCAGACATCCGGTAGATTATGCTTTTCCTTGTATTGATTCAGTGCGTCATCCCACCGTTTCCATTCATCAGGATAGTCCCGCGTGATGAGGCGAAGGGTTGCCCAGTCCGATGATGGACACATGAAACAGCCAATCCGGTCAATTCTGCGTGTATAAAGGACGTTATACGGTGCATTCTCGCGGAAGATATAGAGCCAGACATGCAGTGCTGTCCAGTGCTGTATAGGGGAAGCGGAAAGCTGACACGGGATATTATGACTTCTCCAGACCCGCGGGCTCTTCATCCGTTTAAATGATTCATATTTTCGCTGACCAATGAATGAGAGGCATTCGCCCCACCTCTCTTCTATGAGAGCCTTAATGGGATGGAGTTTGCAGACGCTGCAACACCACCGTGCATCGACTGCAGGTGGGCCCTCTTCCTCCATAACCTCCCAGAAACGTGACGCGGTCTCTGTCCTGATGACCTCAAGGCCATAGTAATCAGCCACCGTCTGCACGTTTTCATAGGTCTCTTTGAATTCAAGACCGGTATCGGCAAAGAGAAGAGGGAGCTTGCCTGCGGCTTTCATGACGATCAAAAGTGTGGCAAGGCTGTCTTTTCCGCCGGAGTAGGAGACATTTGCTGGCAGGGGATTTGTCTCCATGGTGCGCTTTACAAAATCAATTGCCTCTTCTTCGATATTGGTCAGGATTTGTTCATTTGCGGCGAGGGCATCTTCCCATGTCCGCTTTGCCGGAACACAGATGACGGGTTTTGTCTTCCGCGTCCTGACGATGGTGCCGCGTTCCATGGACTGTGCCTCTTTTGCAGAGACCTTTGCCCGACCGACAGCGATGCAGCGCCCGTCGGGTATCATGATGAACACCTGATCGCCATCTTCAACATGCTCTTCGATCGTAATGAGTCCGGGTGCAAGGACTGAAGCCCCTTTCGTCTGGATCGAGGTTTCCGCACCCGGGTCAACCACCACATATCGCATGGACGGGGACATATAAAGAGCGGCGGGAGGGCGTGGCATGGCCTCCCAACGCTCTTCATCAGGGTAAAACCGGATGGCACCAACAACAGCGCCGCCCATGATGATCTCTTCCATCCTGTCAATATCCGGCACTTTATTGAGGATGACAAGGTGTCCCTCGGGTATCAGGTCTACCCCAAAATGCTCACGGTAGACCTGATTGATGTGGGTGATGTCATCCTCAAACGCCGGCCTGATATCGCCGGGTGGAGTGAGTACCACCTCCCGTGTCGGTGTACCGCACCCGCACTTTTTGCCAAGAACGGGTGTTTTGCAGACATCACACCAGTGGAGGTGATTTTTTCCCAGAAATGAACGATACATTCCTCATACATTCCTTTTGTATGCTAAAAAAAGGGCGGGTTTTTGCACTGCATAACGCGCCTGTTTCAAAAGAGTTAATCATACCTGATTGCAAACTCTACTCTGAATCTGTGTGGTAAATTGGAAATATTTTATGAACAGTTTTCTCTGTCCAAGGGGTATAGCGGCTTTTATTCCCTTTCAATACCGGTTGATGGTGTCCCGGAGTGTAGGTTCTGAATGATTCGGTATCTTTTGACGTTTATTTGTGCGTTCTGCACGTATCTGGTGCTGACGGCCGGTTCTGGTGAGATCGGTCTTTGGTCAGCATTTGAGATAGGGGCTGGCGTTATCATTGCGCTTGTTGTCGCGGCGGCATCAACGAAGTGGTTCTGTCCGAGCACTGACTATCGTATGGCAAATCCATTGCGATGGATTCTTCTGGGTATTTACATCTGTATTCCCTTCTTTTTGGAAATTATCCGCGCAAATATCGATGTGGCAATACGCATCATTACCGGGAACATCAATCCCGGCATCGTAAAGGTCAATCCCGGTTTGAAGACCGGTTTTGGTCAGCTCATTTTTGCAAGTTCTGTTACCCTTACGCCGGGTACCCTGACACTTGAAGCAAACGAAAAAACGGGGGCCTTTTATATTCACATGCTCTCGGTGCCTCAGGATATGGTCAAGAAAAAGACGGTTGATGCAGCCGATATTTTCTCATACTTCAAGATCCATGAATGGGTCAGGAGGATTGCAGAATGATTGACATCTGGGCTCTGGTGCTGGGTCTTTTGCTCCTTTTTGTCGTTGGCGCCATGATCCGCCTTTGGCTGGGGCCAACCTCGGCAGACCGTGCGGTGGCACTTGATGCGGTGAACACGATCACGGTGTGTGCCATCATCGTCTTTGGTGTTGCGTTTAACGAGACCGTCTTTGTTGACGTAGCCATTGTCTACGCGCTTCTTTCCTTTGTAGGAACGCTCTGGCTTGCGCGGTATATTGGGGGTGACTTGTAATGGCTCTTGATATTTTGGTGGTGATTTGTATTGGCATTGGACTTCTCGCCATTGGTCTCGGTGTTGTGGGTATCCTGCGGTTCCCTGACGTGTATACTCGCCTTCATGCAGAGACGAAGATGACAACCCTTGGTGCGATCTTCATCTGTCTTGCGGTGATCTTAACTGAGGGGGGTGTATATCTGGCGACAAAGGATGTAGGGCATATTATTCTGATGCTCCATACGCTACTTGCCCTTGCAGCGCTTGGATTCACCAATGCACTGAGTGCGCATGCCATTGGGCGTGCTGCCTATCGCTCAGGTATTCGTCCCGAACTCTCTGTGGTGGACCGGTTAAAGGAGGTAAAATCTGATGATTGAACTTGCCATACATATCCTGCTTGTAACAGGACTCGTCATATCAGCCTGCATGGTCTGGTATATGGATGACCTGATCTCGGCTGCCATTGCGTTTGGTGCCTTCAGTTTTCTGCTCTCCCTTGAATTTTTAGTGTTGCAGGCCCCGGATGTGGCAATTGCTGAGGCTGGTATCGGTGCCGGACTTACCACCGCAATCTTTGTTATTGCGATACGTGGCACTGATAAAAAAGGCGGAGATGCATCCGATTGAAGAATATCCTTCAGGCGGGTATTCTCGCAGTCTGTGCTGTTGCCTTTCTGGTGGCAGGTCTTGGCCTCTCCTTCGGGACTCCCGCATACACTGACATGGATGACTACATGCTTCTCCACGGACAGGAAGAGACCGGCAGTAACAATATTGTGAGTGGTGTGGTCTTTGACTACCGTGGATTTGATACCCTTGGTGAGGCAACGGTGCTTTTTACCGTTGTGCTGGGTGCGGGTCTTGTCTTCCGCCGCCTTGGGAAAAAGGAGGATGAATATGAGTATGAGTAATCTCGTCCGCTCCGGGGCGAATATTCTGATGCCGTTTATTCTGGTATTCGGTTTTTATATTGTGGTTCACGGACACCTGAGTCCCGGCGGAGGGTTTCAGGGCGGTGCTGTCATCGCAACGGCTATCGTTCTTTTGATGGTGGCCTATTCATGCGATGAAGTCTGCACATCCCTCTCTAAAAATATCCTGAAAAACAGTGAGACTCTTGGACTGCTCCTCTTTATTGGGACTGCTCTTTTTGCGCTCACTGCGGGACTTGCCTTCTTTGGCAACTGGATTCTTGACACAGGCCCTCTCTTTGCGACACCGGTTGCATTCGGCATCAACCCCGGCAATCTCAATACGGGGGGCATCGTTCCCGTCCTGAATATCGCTGTAGGCATTGAAGTTCTCGGTGCGATGGGTCTCCTTATCCTTGCAATGCTTGGGGGTATGAAAGGCGATGGGGATGCAGAATGATTGAGAATGCTCCGTTCTTTGGTGCGGGAATTCTCGTATTAATCGGTCTTGTGATCATTGTCACGAAAAGAGATCTGATCAAGATGATCATGGGTCTTGCACTGGTCGAGTCAGG
>JAAYIO010000106.1 GCA_012523385.1 Methanomicrobiales archaeon | reverse complement strand
GATGATGCTCGTAATGATTCGGGCATAGAATCAACGTTTGGAGAATGTCTGGCGTGATGATGGAACAGATACGTTTTGGGTGGAAAACAGGTGAAAATACATATGACAGCTGATGAAGGGGAATACTGTAAGGTCTGCGGCGGCATGGTTCCGAAGGCAGGCGATGTCCGCCAGATAACGGTGCATGGTAAAATGGTCGGTATCAACGGGCTTGATCATATCCTGATGCAGGTCAAAGAGCTGAATTTGTCCGGGCCAACGCAGGTAAAAGAGGCGCTTTTTACGGCAGTGAAAGTGGCAAATTATATCCCGACAAAGAAGGCCGCGGCATATGAGGATGCGTTGTACAGAGAATATTTGAGTTATATTACATCAAAGAAGTGACTTTGTTTGAAAGCATGTCTGCTTTGAACCGGTGGGTGATGGGGTAACTCACCGTATTCCCCTTTTTATTCACGTGGATCGGTTCCCATTTCACTCTCCGGAAAAAATTTTCAGCCCGAAGATACCTGAAATTACCAGCAGAAGGCAGAGTATCCGCAGAATTTCCCGTGACTCTCCGAAGACAAGGATGCCTATGATGACCGTCCCCACTGCACCAATGCCGGTCCAGATGGCATAGGCGGTGCCGATGGGCAGTGTCTCAAGTGATTTTGAGAGAAAGTAAAAACTGCCTCCCATCAGGGCGATGGTGAAAACAGACGGGATCAGTTGGGTGAAGCCTTCGGTATATTTGAGGCCGACTGCCCATCCGGTCTCCATGATGCCTGCCACGAGAAGAGAGATCCATGCGTTTAATACCATACTCTAAGTATCTCGTTCTGCTATGGCATGGCTTTTTCGCGGAAATCGTAGTATGTGAGTGCGAAAAAATATCGTCCTTCCTGATGTAATGACTGAATGTCATTACCTGCACTGGATGGAGATTGCATGAGTGATTGCATCTATAGGGGAGTATGTCATACCCTTATTCGATATCATGGAACCAGAGATACAGAAAAATATTGACGATTTCCTCGCAAACAAAGAAGACGTGTGTGACGGCATTATGGATGATTTTACGGAGATGCTCGGGATGACGCCCTTTATTCTGCCGATCCTCAGGGAACGTCCCGAATCCTTTGCGTTCAGCATGTTAGGCGACCTCTATACCTTTAATCCTGAATCGATGGACCGCAGAACAGCCGAATTAGTAGCCGTTTCAGCCGCCGCTGCTATCGGGGCCACTGCGTGCCTCAAGGTTCATATCGGTGCTGCCATGAAAGAGGGTGCCACCCGTGAGCAGATTCGGGACACGATCTGCATTGCCGGGCTCATGGGCAAGACCAGCATTCTCGCCTCGTCCTTTCGGATGATGCGGGAAGCAATTCCCGATGAGAAATAATAATCTCTGAAATTTGGGGGTGGCCTTTGTTTGGGCCACGGATTTACGGTGAGAACCGGAACGGTTCCGTTGCGTCCGGGATGGAATCGATGAACGGGGCGTAGGGTTTGATGTCGAGGACAGGTGTCCCGTCAAGGGCATCGAGCCCTGCCACCCGGATAATTCGTCCGCTGACACTGATTATTTTTCCGATGTCAAGACCTATCGGGTTCGGGCGGTTCGGGGAGCGTGTGGCAAAGACGGGTCGGGTTTCCGTCATCCCCGGTGGGTTTGCGATGAGGGTGTTTCTGTCGGCCCGATCAAACCAGAGGAGGACAAAGAGGTGGCTGACGCCTGCCAGGTCGCCGATACCGGCTTCATATTCTTCGTTGATCTCGATCTCCATCTCGGCATCGGGAATAAGGCGTCCTTGTCGGGGGGCGTCGCCGCGAACCTGATAGGGGGAGTGGACGATGCCGACTGGGTGTACTTCTGCTGTGTTCATTCGTTCTCCAAAGGCAGATACCTGCATCCTCACCGGGACGGGCATCTAGTTTACCTATACATGATCTTTCTGCATCTAAATCTTACGATATTCAATTTTTGTGGTACTGGTGCAAAGGTTTTGGTCAGTTGGGTGTATCGGTATCGCTGCATCTTTTCTTTATCCGCCTCTTCTGCCGGAGATACCTCGTGCTGTCCTTTGTCGACCTCCACGCATCTGTAATGAAACGCAAATCCCCTTTAAGGGGTCTAATAAGTTTTCGTGGGATTATGTGCCTTCATTATAATGAGGAATGAAAAATCCAAACATGTTTTCATAAACCGCCTGCGGGTATATGTTCGGGTGTTCCTTTAGCACAGGGTTTGCAGATGTCACATTACTCCACACGAGAACGGGGAAGGTTCACATCTTTGGGAAAGAGAAACCCAGACGACGGTATCAGGGTATTCGCCGGAGAAGAAGCACCGGAGTTCTTAAACTCCCTCGCCGGGTTTGTTGGTGGTTTTGCGCCTCCATACTCCCCTGCGGTGATCCTTTTGCCGCTCACGCTGGTGGTTCTCTATCTGCTGCATACGAAGGCGTATGATACCGAATAACCCGGTGCGTCGTAGATACATTACCTATTTTTACCGGATATGCGTGGAATAAAATGGAAACGAGATTTGTTACCCAGCATCTGAGCAGGAGGGCTGAGGATTATCTGGAAGCTATTCTTAATGTTATTCTTGAGAAAGGATATGCCCGGACAACCGATGTTGCCCACAAACTGGCGGTCAGTCCCTCCAGTGTTGTTGAGATGTTTCGGAAACTTGATGCCCTGCACCTTATCTGTTACCGGCGGTATGAGGGAGCAGTCTTTCTTCCGGAAGGCAGAGAGATTGCTGAACATATCAAATACCGGCATGACACGCTAAAGAAATTTATTTTGATAATCGGTGTCTCGGAAAAGATAGCTGATGCAGATGCCTGTTTCATGGAACACGAGTTGCATCCTGATACCGTGCGGCGGATTCATCACTTTATAGCATATACGGAGGAGAATCCTTCGGTTTGTGAGCAAATCCAACGTTTTTCGGATGCTATTGTTCGTTGAATGATGAAATGGGAATGTTTGGATGGGGAGGGTCGAAAGGCTACAATAGTATTTTTTTATTTGAGGGTAAATTGTGATTTTATATCGGGGTATTCTTGGAGGATTTTTTGAAGAATGAACTAGTAAACCATACGGGGATTTTTTCAGACACAAATCCGCCTGTGTAATAAGAAAATGAACTGATAAACTCAAAGAGGGTTTATCGTGCTAATTTTTCAATCCTATCATAGACTCCGGCGGTTACTTCCATATTTTGGCCACTGTCAAGATAGACAGCACCAATGAGTGATTCAAGGCAGTCACTCACCAGATCATCTGTTTTCCAATGCTCCTCTTTTATCTGCCCATTTCCCCATCGCACAAATTCTATCAGGTTAATAGCCTCGGCTAACGGCGGTAATGCCGCGTTTCTCACCACTTCGCTCAGACTATCGGTGAGATCCTCAGGGGTGTAGCATTTTTTCTTATTGATCAGGTTCTGGAGCACAATCACATCAATGAGGGCATCGCCCAGCGTTTGAAAACTTTCCATAGTCTTTTCTGGTGTGATATTGTGTTCGTTGGCATATGCCCGGGTTGTGAGGGCATTTCTGAGCCTTTCTGAGTCAGAGTCTTTAAAAAAGTAACCGATACGTTCCTGTAGCTCCTGTTGGTCTCGGGGTGTTTTTAATTCCATATGGTCAATTCAGGATCTCAGGAGTTCAATCTTTTGTTTTGATACGAAGTGAACAAAGACAGGCAGAAGAAAAGGTGGGCGTGGGGTATGCGGTATCCCGGTGCCCGACCCCCCATCTCAGGTATCCCTGTGCTCTCTTAAAAGTTCAGTGCGTCCACTCGATAATTTTAATGTCCGGGCCAATCGCCCTGATGACCGCGTCCCTCATCTGGGTATAATGCGGGCAGGGATACCCGATGGGGTTTCCCGTTGATATACAGGACGCAAAGACAATTGCCTCGGCACCCCGTTCGACAAGCATCTTTGCCCGTGGAATGGTCCGCTTTCCCGGACATCCACCACAG
>JAAYIO010000105.1 GCA_012523385.1 Methanomicrobiales archaeon | reverse complement strand
GAGGTCGGGTGACTGCTGAGTTGTTGCAACCGCTGTTTCTCCCGGAACGGGTGTGAGTGTGGGCGTTGTCCCTCCGGTATCTGAGGTGCATCCGGCGATACATACCATGCCGATTACAAGAGTGATCAAAACAATTGTTCCCTTTTTCATCATATCATTTCATATGGAAAAACGGTATTTAACTCTATCGGATATCTCTGGCGTGTGTGTGGTATGAAGCTATAGTTTTCAGGAGAAATGCTCTGAAAATTATTTGCACGGAGGATGAAATTCGCTTTTTCTCTAAAGGATAAGAATTTACTAAAACTGCTGTGTGGGCGTATTTTTTCTGAATATGGAATTAGGTTACCATCTTGGTTTTGGCTGCTTTCAAGACAGTGGCTACGGTATAAAGTCTCTCTCAGGGACAGGAATCTCCGCATTTTTCCCCTCAATTCAGGAAAAATCGTTGTGATGAGAAGATTTCGGTAATTGTACAGTGATGCGTATTTATGAAATACGCAACCATTATCTATTTTTTCACGCCATGCAGTCTCAGAGAGATGACTGTCTATGAATGAGTGCTCTGTTTTAATCGGCGGAAAGGCAGGGGATGGAATAAACGTTGCAGGCCAGATAATTGCCCGCATCTTCACCAGCCTGGGATATTATGTGTATATGTATTATGATTATCCGTCACTGATTCGTGGCGGACATAATTTTTCTATGATCCGTGCATGCACCCACCCGGTTGGTGCGTATCGCTCTGAGATTGATATTCTTCTGGCGATGGACCCGACCACACTTCGGCGTCATCAAACTAAGTGCAAGCCTGATGCCCTGATCATCTATAATTCGGATACCGTACAATCAGATACCGGTTCAGGAGTGCCTCTCAAGACGATTGTTGAGCAGAATAAGGGACTTGCCATCATGGAAAATACGGCAATGATTGGCGCACTGGCATCTGCCCTTGGGATGGAATGGGATGCTATCGCGTCCATCATAACGCATGAAATGCGCAAATCAACCGAAAAGAATCTTGATATCGCCCGGGCTGCATTTCAGCTGCAGGCGGAAAAGAAAGAATTGCGGCGGATTGGGGAGTCTCCGGGAATTCTCATCTCGGGAAATGAGGCGGTATCCCTTGGTTTGCTCTCTGCGGGATTGAATGGATATATTGCATATCCGATGAGCCCTTCAAGCGGAATCCTCCATTTTCTGGCGGCCTCTTCGCATGAGACAGGCATACAGGTTTTTCACCCGGAAAGTGAAATTGCGGTCATCACCATCGCGGAAGGAATGGCATATGCAGGGGCAAAAGCTGCTGTTGGCACATCCGGAGGTGGCTTTTGTTTGATGACCGAGGCCCTTTCCATGGCGGGCATGGCGGAAATTCCTCTCACCGTCATTCTTGCGCAAAGGAGTGGCCCATCAACGGGCACTCCTACGTACACTGCGCAGTCTGATCTTCATTTTGCCATTCATGCAGGTCATGGCGATTTTCCCCGGTTTGTTTTCGCTCCCGGAGATTCCCAACAGGCATTTGAATGGGCCGGTCATGCATTGTCGTTGTCCTGGCAATTTCAGGTGCCCTCCATTCTCATGACGGACAAAACGCTGGCAGAGGGATTGTACACCGTTCCTCCGGAATTTTTGCAGGCACATCCGCCCGATTCGGTTCTTGTCACAGAGGTCAGGGAAGAATATCGACGGTATCAGGACACGGATGATGGCATCTCTCCCTATGCCTCCCCTCCCCTTTCCGGGGCTGTGATCAAAGGAAACAGCAAGTCGCATGATGAACGCGGCATGTCCGTTGATGAAGCGGCGCCGATATCAGCAATGACTCTGAAACAGATGAAAAAGATTAGATTTATGGAAGAGGCAGTTTCCCAGCTGAATCCGGTTCACATTTCGGGCAACGCTGATTCAGACGTGTGCCTGATTTCCTGGGGCTCAAATGCTCCGTTATGCCGTGAAGCAGCACAGACTCTGGGAATTAAATCTATACAACCGATTGTGATACATCCGTTTCCTGAACAGGAGATGCACGCTGCGGTCAAGGATTCGGCTATGACATTTCTTTTGGAGGATAACTATTCCGGACAACTGGCAGATATCTGTGAAGCGCATGGTATTTCCATTAATATCAGATTACCGCGGTTTGACGGAAGACCCTGTACCATCGATCAATTGATAGAAAACCTGCGGGGGCGTATTAAATGACACAACAGCTGATCACTGATGCGCAGAATACGTGGTGTCCCGGATGCGGTAATTTTGCCATCCAGCATGCAATAAAAGATGTCATTCTTCGCCTGGAGAGTGAGGGCATTCCTCGTGAAATGATCGTTCTTGTTGCAGGGATTGGGTGTCATGCAAAGATGGCTGATTACCTGAATATCAATTCACTCTACACCCTCCATGGGAGGGCGGTCTCTTTTGCAACGGGCATCTGTATGACAAATCCCGATTTGCATGTAATCTGTTGTTTAGGGGATGGTGACACGTATGCCGAGGGTATTGCACATCTTTTGTTTGCGGCAAAACGGAATGTGAATATGACCGTCCTTGTGCATAATAATCGGGTATATGGGTTGACCGGGGGGCAGGTGACGCCCACATCGCCCACGGGATATCACGGAAAATCAAATCCCTATGAAAGTACCGAAATTTCCTTTAACCCACTGTCACTGCTCCTTTCAGCCGGGTGCAGTTTTGTTGCCCGGGGATACACCCAGCGTCAGAAAGAGTTGACAGAGCTGATTTATGCCGGAATAAAACACTCTGGTTTTTCTTGCATTGATATCCTTCAGATTTGTGCAACCTTCATGAATAAAACCAAAGAATATGATGAACAGACGTATATTCCGGACGATCATGACCCAGAAGATTTTGATGCAGCATGTCGTCTTGTGCGGGAATACCCGTATACCACTTCAGGAAAAATCGCCTTAGGTGTGGTATACCGGGAAAAACGCGAGGTATTCCATGTGGGGACTCCGTATAAACAGCAGGAGTATTCCAATACTGAGTTATTTGTCAGACGTTTTATCGATGGACGGCGTTGATGAAATCCATACTATTTTATAATTCGCACTGACAATGAGCAGTATTGAAACAAGAGGTAATGGTATAATGAATGAAAAAATGCTTGATGCAATCAATGAACAGATAAAATGGGAACTGTATTCTTCCTATCTCTATCTTTCCATGTCGACCTGGTATAATTCCATTGGGTTGCAGGGTTTTGCAAACTGGGAGAGAATTCAGGCCAAGGAAGAACGCGATCATGCAATGAAACTGTATGATTATGTCCTTTTCCGTGGTGAAAATGTTGAGCTTCAGTCCATCGATGCTCCTCCTTCTTCGTGGGAATCTCCTGAAAAAGCGTTTGAATTCCAGTATGCTCACGAGCAGGAAGTCACCGCAATGATCAACAATCTTGTGGAGATTGCGCTTGAAGTACGGGATCATGCGACATATAACATGCTCCAGTGGTTTGTAAACGAACAGGTTGAAGAAGAGGACAACGCGCGCACCATTCTTGAAAAGCTCAAAGTTGTCAGCGGTGAAACCGGAAAGGGCGTTCTCTTTATGATCGACAGGGACCTGTCTACCAGGGTATATGCTCCCTCTGTGACGCCACCGGCGTAACTTTCCCTCCTCTTTTTTTTGTCTCTGGCAGAAACAGCGTATCATGAGACTTTTTGCGTATCACGTGTTAATTCAATTCCTTTTAAGTGAACACAACGCCAAATCAATATAATAATTTGGTGATGATAATGAGAGACCTACTTGTGCCAAAACGGGTATTTTTTACCTGTGGTGTTGGGCGAAGCCCGGATGAATTGACATCCTTTGAGATGGCGTTGCGGGATGCATCGATTGAATGCTATAATATTGTTACGGTCAGTTCAATCCTCCCCCCTAAATGCAGAATTATATCAAAAGAAGAAGCGCTTCCGGATATGCATGCAGGCAGTATTGTCTTTACGGTGTTATCCCGCCTTTCTTCCAATGAACCTCACCGCAGGATCTCCGCTTCCGTCGGGGTTGCGATACCTGAGGATATGGAAAATCATTGGGGATATTTCACCGAACATCATTCGTTTGGTCAGGGACCGGAACAATCGGGAATATATGCAGAAAAACTTGCAAAGGATATGTTTGGCAGTATCTCTGAGGGGGTGCTTGATCGTACAATGAATATGACGAAGAGTGCGGTCGTGGGCGATGAAGGAGACTGGACTTCTGTCATTTCAGCAGCGGTATTTTTGCTGGACTGATTCTGTTGGCATGTCAATTATGCATAACTATATATAAAAAATCTTATTTTATATGATTCCGTGTGCCACTTTTCCATCGCCCCTAGGAATGTTTAAATATTATTGTTGTGAATAGCTCATTGTCCTCTTTGGTGGTAGATATACTGATTTCCCACCAGACTTTTTTTTGAAATTCACGATTCTGATAAGTATTGTATCGGATAATGCAGACATTTCGGTCCTAAAAAAAGAGGATTAATAGGTCCGTGCAATGATTGCCGGATGTGCGGGTTTTCCGCAGACGATGCACGTGCCTGCTGTTGCATCAATGTATTTGCTCTGAACATCAGACCCGAGCACACTGACATCGAGTTCGGTTTCAAGGGTGGTGGCACATGCCTGATTTCCGCACCACTGGATAACTGCCACTCCGTTATTTGCGGCCTCGCGTGCCTCTTCAATGGAGGTGACCGCAACAATTCTCTGCTGTGCTTTTTGCTCTGCCCGTGATCTCATTTCTGTTGTGAAGGTCTCCATGATGGTTTGGATCTGGGGGAACAGCGCCTCTCTTGCGACCGTCATCTTTTCCCCAAATCGTGTCACGGTCATCACCACGCCATTATCAATATCGCGTGGCCCGATCTCTACTCTGAGGGGTACGCCTCGCATCTCCCAGTGGTAATATTTTGCACCGGGCCGAAGGTTTCGGTAATCGGTCTTTACTCGGTATCCGGCTTCTTTAAGCTCTTTTTCAAGTTTGTCTGCTTCAGCGCGAATTTCTTCATCGCGGTTCTTCATAAGAATCGGGACGATGGCAATCTGCACCGGTGCCACTGCCGGGGGCAGAACGAGTCCTTTGTCATCACCATGGGTGCTGATCAGTGCCGCAATGCAGCGTTCTGAGATCCCGTAGCAGGTCTGGTATGCATACTGCTGCACCCCTTCAGCGTCCTCAAAGGTGATGTCAAATGTGCGTGAGAAGTGATCGCCGAGGTGATGGACCGTGCCTGCCTGCAGGGTTTTACCGTCGGGCATGATGACATCAGTTGCAATGGTGTAGTCTGCACCGGGGAACTTATCCCATTCGGGGCGGCGTGATACAATCACGGGCACGCAGAGCATCTCATAAAATATACGATACAATGCTATTGCATCTTTAACCTGTGATTCCGCTTCGTCCCATGTTGCATGCACGGTATGTGCCTCTTTAAACGAGGTGATCTCTCTCAGGCGAATGAGCGGGCGGGTGTGCTTTGTTTCATAGCGGAATGTATTCACAATCTGGTAGAGTTTTATGGGCAGGTCTGCATGGGATCTCACCCAGAGTGCATACATGGGGTAAATCGCTGTCTCTGATGTGGGGCGCAGTGCAAGCGGCACATCAAGTTTGGTTGTCCCTCCGTGGGTGACCCAGTATACCTCTTCTTCAAATCCCTTGATGTGCTCTGCCTCTTTCATAAATTCCTGTTCAGGAATCAAAAGCGGGAAAAGGGTTTCCTCATGGTCCCTGTCCAGTAATTCCCTGAGGATTCCATAGGTAGCTTTTCGTATGGCAAATCCATGAGGAAACCAGACATATACGCCTTTCACCGGGTACCTGACATCCATTATTTCTGCCTGCCAGAGAATGTCATTGTACCATTCACTAAACTGCTCTTTTGGCGGGAGTGCGCCCTTATCTTCCTGCATTTCTTAATCCCCTAGATAAATAACTGTATGATTTCAGGCGTAATAAACCCCTCGATAATCGCCGCAATTGCAAGAAGAGGGAGGACATAGACGAGAAACCGCTTGCCATTCAGTTCTGCCGCAGTGATTGCATCCCCGGTGCCATGCAGTTCATTCCATAATTCTTTTCCGAGGAGTATTCCAAACATTCCTGCGAGTATGAGTGCAGGTATCTCAAATATTCCATGCGGTAGTATTCCTGCAAGAACCACATAGAGTCCCTGTTCCTGCCAGATGTAATCAACAACGATACCAATCACAAACCCGTTCAATGAGAGGACCAGTATCGTTATGAGGCCAAACGCTGCTCCGCCAATAAACAGAATGGTGGACGTCTGCAGATTATTGAGAAAGATATTTACTGCAACAACTGCGGGATTCTCTGACCCAATACTCTCAAAGATTCCCTCATTCATCATCGTAATCAGTTCTGTTGCAACCGATTGGTCTGCATGAACGGCAAACGCCCCGAGAATTGCGGTAAAAATAAGGATTCCCACCGTGACGAATGCAGCGACCCGGTCGCTTTCATTAGACATACAGTATCATCCTTACCAGGTCTCTGGTGCCTGGTGCCATACCAACAACAATCATTGCGAGAATGATGAGGTGCCACAACTGACTGTCTCCTTCTTTTCTGTACATCTCAAGCACATATATGGCAGGGATAATTACTGCCAGTTTCAGGGCAAACATCGAGAATGCTGTCCCTGTTGCCTCTATGAGGTGAGAACCGACAACATGCACTTCGACATACGTCAATTCGTGGAGGTCAATGCCATAACTGGTCGCACTTGCGTCCAGCAGGTGCCCAAAAATAAGGAGTTTGTAAAGAATATTGTCAGTAAATGACCATTTGAATCCATACCGGAGTAACCCCCAGACTGCCGCTGAAGAGACGGTTGCCATCGCGAGTATTGCAATAAGAACATTCAGGGCAATCTGTGTCTCAGTAATGCCGTAGTATGCGAGGAGCGCTCCCGTAAGGATACAGACGCATATACCGCCTGCCGCATAGCTTTTGGTGTAGGATGTGATCAGGCCCTTCTTTTCCATGGTCCGTGCGAGTACCAGTATCGTAACGGTAATGAAAAAGACCACAAAAAAAATGAATGGGGTCACAAGAATAACATTCCACGGCCGGGGAATTATTCCGGTATCCTCGACCACACGCAGTATACCCCCGAGAATGACAAAGGGAATTGTTGATACAATAAATTCCGTATCGATGTCAATGCCGGTCTTTTTCAGCCATCGGTATACGAGATATACTGCAAGAATCAGGATGATAGCATAGGTGAGGGTATCAACAATGGTGTAGGGTTCGCCATTCAAAATCGGGCCAACGTAGTATTTGTATATAAAATCCCAGATCATTTAATGATAGTACATGAGTCCTGATGGTATAAAATTACTCAAAACACCTGTTTTGGATAAATCTAAATGGATGCAACTGCCGCGGAATGTCGTTATTGGGCATGACACTCTTGCGCAGTTACCAAAAGTCTGTAAGGATCTTCAGGTGTCTGGTTCTATACTCGTTTTCAGTGGCAAGGGGACAATGGGCATTGCAGGCAGCCAGGCCCTGTCACTGGCGAGTGAGGTGGGCGATGCGGATTATTTTATTGTCGATACCATCACACCAGAGATCATCGCTGAGGCCGAAGAGGCCGGAAAGGGTGTTGATGTCTTTATCGGTGTAGGCGGGGGTAGGGTCATTGACACTGCAAAAATTGTTTCGTACAACTGTTCCCGTCCGTTTATCAGCATTCCGACTGCCGCGTCTCATGACGGTATTGCATCATCACGTGCGTCTGTGCCGGTAGAGGGAGGGAGTGTTTCACTTGAGGCAAACCCTCCCTTTGCGCTGATTGCTGACACCGGCATTATCGCTTCGGCACCCCACCGCCTTCTTGCTGCCGGATGTGCAGATGTAATATCCAATTATACGGCCATTCTTGACTGGGAACTATCAAATCGGCTCCGTGGTGAACCCATATCAGAATATGCGATAGCACTTTCCCGTATGACTGCAGAGATCATCAGTAAAAATGCTGAATTCATAAAACCCCATTCTGAAGAGAGCGCGTGGACCGTTGTTAAAGCACTCCTCTCCTCCGGGGTGGCAATGAGCATCGCAGGTTCGTCACGCCCTGCGTCAGGGGGAGAACATAAGTTCAGTCATGCCCTTGATCAGATCGCTCCGGGAAAAGGGCTTCACGGCGAACAGTGTGGTATTGGTTCGATCATCACCATGTACCTGCATGGGGGCGACTGGAGGGGTATTCGTTCATCGCTCAAAGCGATTGGCGCGCCAACAACACCAAAGGAGATCGGGATTAGTGATGAAACCGCGGCAAAGGCACTGGTCCTTGCTCGTGGAATCCGTCCGGAACGGTTTACCATTTTGGATATAGGTATCACCGATGAGGTCGCAAGCCAGCTGATTGCAATGTTATATGAGGTATAATATGACTGAAAAAGACGAACGGATAAAAATTACATTGATTGGAAAGGCGCTCGCGCGGGAGGGTGCTGAATTTGTCTATCGGGGGGAGGTCCATGAATGTGAGGGATGCAAAGTCCGGAAGGTCTGCCACAACCTTCTGCCCAACCGGCGCTACCGGATCGTTGGTGTCCGCACAACTACGCTCCATTCCTGTCCTGTCCATATGGATGGTGCATACACGGTGGATGTCGTGGAAGCTACTATTCCTGCTGCCGTCTCGGCCGACCGTGCTATTCTTAATTCAACTATTATTCCCGAGGCAGGATGTCCGCAGGGTGATTGTGTTAATTTTGAGCTCTGTAATCCTGAAGGCATTGCGCCTAATGCAGGTTACCGCATTGCTGAGATCGAGAATGTTGGGTTTATCTCGTGTGAACTTGGGAAACGGATGAAGCGAGTGCTTTTGAGTCCGTTTTGATCACTTTTTTCTTTTGATCCACAGGGCTCGTCCAATAGAGATCACTTCATCGATTCCTTCGGTCTTGAGAATCCATTCCTCTGGTAATGACTCTCTGCCGTATTCTGCCCCTTTTAATGCGCCGCAAAGGGCCGCTATTGTGTCGGTGTCTCCCCCCAGCATGACTGCCTCTTTCACTGCGTCCACAAACGAATCTGTGCAAAGCGCGATGGAAAGGGATGCATGGAGAGTATCAAGCGCGTCCATGGATGGATTCAGCGGGTATTTTTTAAGGTCAATAATTCGGTTGCACACCTCTGCGTTCTCACAGGTCTCTATGGCACTGTCCACAGCACGTGCGATGTCCATGCCTCGCACCAGGTATGATATGGTGGTGTTGAAGACTGATGACGCTTCACACGCAACCGGGTGAAAGTGGGTTATTCGGGAAGCCGCGAGGCTTTGCATCCGAACATCGCGTGGAGGATACCATATACCGAGAGGGACGCCTCGCATTACACTCCCATTTGTCCGGCCACGACCGTCCTCTTTCCAGAGGACTTGCGCAGCTTCCAGTGGAGCGCATCCACTTTTTATCAGGGAAAAAACCCTCCCTGATGTGGGGCCATAGAAGCGTGGGTCCCGCTCATATTCCTCAATCAAAGCTTTTAATGCGTCAATTTCGTTAAAATGTCCACATTTCAGGAGTGATTTTGATATTGCAAGAGTTTGCTTCGTGTCATCCGTAAACTGGCCTAAAATCACCGGATTTACTCCAAAATAACCCGGTTCCGGGATGATGTGTTTTGGGGCGGGACCCCCCTCAAATGGTGCGCCGAATGCATCTCCCAGAGCAAGTCCGGTGAGTGCTCCGATTGCGCGTGAAAGCTGTGATATAAAGATCACCAATTAACTATATGTTCTCCTGATTAGTAGTACTTGCTAAGGATTGGTGATTTGGTGCAAAAAGAGGAACTCCTACATCTTCACATGCTCTTTGTCCATGTGAAAAAGTATTACGAATCAACATGTGGCGACGAGGTTTGCACAACCGGATATGATGGTTTCTGCATTTCTCCTGTGCATATTCATAAAAACAAATCCTGTCATAAGGAAGCTATTCTGACGCTGGGTGATGAACTGGTTATGTACCTGAAGTCCAAAGGTCTCTCTTCACTTGACTATCAGGAGTTTGCGGTTCCTGATGAGATTACTGCCGGTCATTAATCGGTATGCAGGACCATGTTATTTTTCGGGAAATTATTTCCCGGCTTTCTTTTCCAGGAATTACCTCAGCAGATGTTCAGAAGATAAAAATTCAGGTTGCAAAGAAATACGGCCTGTCTGAAATTCCTAAAAATTCTGTTATCCTTGCAGCAGCCTCTGATGACGAATTTGAATCTATGCGCCTCATTCTTCAGGTTAAACCAACTCGGACGCTGTCTGGTGTGGCACCTGTTGCGGTGATGACATCCCCTCACCCCTGTCCGCATGGTATCTGTCTGCCCTGTCCGGGTGGCCCGGATCATCCGTTTGGTTCGCCTCAGAGCTATACCGGTCAGGAACCTGCGGCACTTCGGGGGTGTCAGTATGCATTTGATCCGTATGTGCAGGTGAGACAGAGAGTCCTTCAGTTTCAACAACTGGGTCACCATATTGACAAGGTTGAGCTGATTGTGATGGGCGGCACCATGACTGCCCGCGATCCCGCGTATCAGATATGGTTTATGAGCGAATGCATTCGCGCGATGAATGAATATGGGGGCGACATTTCTCATAATGACCTGTCTTCGTATGAGGAGTTGTGCCAGAGGAATGAGACGGCGCGGGCACGCTGCATTGCAGCGACATTCGAGACCCGTCCGGACTGGTGCAAAAAAGAACACATCGACAGCATGCTCTCCCTTGGGGTGACGAAGGTTGAAATCGGTGTACAACAGCTGAAAGATGATATTCTTGCGTATAACCGCCGCGGACACGGGATTGCAGAGACGATTGCTGCAAATACCCTGTTGCGGGATGCCGGTATGAAGGTGGGTTTTCATGTCATGCCAAACCTGCCTTCGGCAACGATGGATGATGACCGCTGGATGTTTCAAGAGCTTTTTTCAAATCCCTCATACCGGCCTGATTTTCTCAAGATTTACCCCACACTTGTCACCCCCGGCTCCGAGATTGAGGCACTGTGGGAGGCCGGAGGATACACGACGTATCCCGAGGATGACCTGATTGACATCATTGCGTTCGGGAAGTCCTGCATCCCTGAATACACCCGCCTGCAGCGTGTTCAGCGGGACATCCCGGCACGGTTGATTGTTTCTGGTTCACATCACAGCAACTTCCGGCAGCTTGCTCAGAAACGGCTTCATGAGATGGGTAACCGCTGCCGCTGTATCCGCTGCCGGGAGGCAGGCCGCACTAATGTCACGGGAGAGGCGGCAATTGAAACGATGACGTATGAATGTTGCGGGGGCACGGAACATTTTATCTCCGTCGCCGCGTCAGATTCGCTCATTGGGTTCGTCCGTCTCCGCTATCCGGGGAATCCCTGGCGGAAAGAACTCTTTGGGTGTGCGCTTATTCGTGAACTTCATGTATATGGGTCGCTGGTTCCTCTGGAAAAAAATGCTACTGAATCGGGGGAGTGGCAGCACCGCGAGTATGGCGCGTCCCTCCTCAAAACAGCAGAAGAGTTAGCCGCATCTGATGGGTACTCGTCAGTTGCGGTGATGAGTGGGATTGGCGTCCGGCCGTATTATGCCAGACATGGATATGAACGATCAGGTCCATATATGGTAAAGAGGCTTGGATGAATCCTGCCACTCGTGAATATATCAGACAGAATTTTGCGGCATATTACTCGCATGACCGGGTTTCTGTGCCGCCATCGCTTCTTCAGCGTGAATGGGGTTTTATCTCATTTGATGAAACGTCAAAGATACCGATGCGGCGGCACATGGCATTTCAGTCACGGGAGGAACTGGCATCGTATGTTCGTGTGACGGTGCCCCGTCATATGTTTTTTTCAACTGCGTACTATGAATTTCCCTCAGCACCCACGATGAATGACAAAATCTGGGCCGGTGCAGACCTCATCTTTGATCTGGATGCAGATCACATTGTTCAGGGCGTGTCATACGATACCATGCTTTCCCGGGTCAAAGACGAGACTCTGAAACTGATTGATATGCTCTCTGATGAGCTTGGTTTTTCAAAGCGCAGTATGTCACTCGTTTTTTCTGGTGGTCGTGGATATCACATTCATGTCCGTGATCTTGAGATTCGGGGATGGGGCAGTTCAGAGCGGCGCGAACTGGTAGATTATGTCTGTGGTATTGGTATTGACCCTGCGTTTATGCTCAGCGGCCATGAGGGTGGGGGCGGCGGATGGCCAGCCCGATATCGGGAATCTCTCTCTCTGGAGTTGCAGTGCATCCGTGATATGGGAGCCAAGGACGGGGTGAAGTATCTGTCTTCTCTCAAGGGTGTGGGTGAAGGGTCTGCACGTCAGTTTTATGAAGAAATCGACTCCGTGATAGCGTCGGTTGACGATCTCTCTTCACCCGTATTGCTGATGAAGAACAATGCGCTCCGTGCTATCATCGGGGGCGAGTATGAACCCCTGAAACAACGGATTCTTTCAAAAGCTGCCCTGACGGATGAACCGGTTACCACCGACATCAAACGACTGATTCGTGCACCAGGTTCTCTTCATGGCGGGTCAGGTTTTCGTGTCACCGCACTGGACTCGGTAGCGGACCTTGAGAGTTTCGATCCACTCGTTGATGCAGTCGTTGCTGATTTTGGCGATAACGAGGTCTCTGTTGAATGTCTGTTCTCTCTCACAATGCCTATGATGGGTCAGGTGTATACTATTGAGAAAGGAATTAACCGGGTGCCGATACCCATGGCAATTTTTCTTTGCTGCAGGGGCATTGGAGAAATCGGAGCTCCGGATTCCTGATCCGGTAATGTGGTGGGCTGATATGTATGGAGCTTGAAGATCTGCGGATAGTGGTTCTGGATGAACGTGAAAGCGGAAAACTCACGCCGATATCCCGGGATATTTTTAAAAAAGGGCAAGCACGACTACGGGAACTCTACTCTGAGGCCCAGTCTATCGATATTTTCCTTACCGACCGTGGCTCATATCTCATGAATGAGATTGACAGTCTTACGGTAACGCTCAATGACATCTCTCGTGAACGGTTTAAAAAAATCCTGAAGATGGCCATAAACCAGATGGATACGCGGTATGTTGATGCTCAGGAGCTCAGGAAGATGATTCCTGAAGAGCGGGAGATGTATGACGATATCTATGCAGCAATTGCCGCATGCAGACATTCTTTGATTGACGGTGCATTGGCTGAGAGAACGAAACCCGTTCCGACAGCGCCTCCAGCTACTTCACCGCCTGTTCCTGTGGAGAGTGTGGCAGAATTATCTCTGGATAAAGAAATAACTCCCGTTGAGGCAGAATGTCCTGAAGCGGCCGGCTCGGGGTATGACCTTGTTCATGTGTTTGATGATATCGAACCTTTTATGGGGACGGACGGAAGAATATATAGTCTTATTAAAGATGACCTGGTGTCGCTTCCTCTCCGGAATGCGCAGGTACTTTATGAACGCAACATAGCCTTAAATATTAAGGTAAGTAAATAATATTGGGATTCAATATCCACAGAAAGGGGCTTATTCCATGAAAATGCCAACGAAATTTAATACCTACTGTCCTTATTGCAGGAAACATGAGATCCATGAGGTCGAAAAGGTGAAGCGCGGGAAAGATATGCATCTTCATTGGATTGACCGTCAGAAAGCACGCCGCGGTAAAGTCGGGAATATGGGTAAGTTCTCAAAGGTCCCTGGTGGCGACAAGCCAACAAAGCGACTGAATGTCCGATACAGATGCGTTGTTTGCGGCAAGGCACATCTGCGCAGTAGTGTAAGAGCTGGAAAGTTTGAACTCACGGAGTGATTAGAATGGTACGAATTAACCGAGAGAACCGGAGCGCTTTTTACAAAGTAAAGTGCCCGGACTGTGAAAATGAACAATTAATCTTCCAGCGGGCAAGCACCATCGTTGATTGTGTTGTCTGTGGGAGTGTTCTGGCCGAACCTTCTGGTGGAAATGCCAAGCTTCGTGCTGAAATTATCGAAGAGCTGAGTGAGTAATTCTATGCAAGAGAGAGAATGGCCTGACGAAGGTGAACTGGTTGTCTGCACGGTTACGAATGTAAAGGATTTTGTTGCATTTGTATCCCTGGATGAATATAATGAACGTGAAGGCCTGATACCTATAGCAGAGGTGGCCCGTGGCTGGATTAAGCACATTAGGGATTACGTCCGCGAAGGTCAGAAGGTTGTTTGCAAAGTTCTTCATGTTGAACGATCCAAGGGCCATATCGATCTCTCGCTAAAGGATGTGAATGATCATCAGCGCAAAGAAAAGATTCACGAATGGAAGAACGAGCAGAAAGCACGCAAGTGGATATCATTTGTTTCAACTGCGTCGGGCGCTGATGATGAATCAATACAGGCGATTTTGTATCATGAATACGGGGCATTATTCCCGGCATTTGAAGACATCATCACCGATGAAAAATCAACCCTTGAACGTCTGAATCTTGATAAGAAGGTTGCAGATGCAATGATTGTCGTTGCCACTGAGAATGTGAAGTTACCCAAGGTCACCATTGCCGGTAATCTAATTCTTACGTCTACAAAACCAGACGGTGTGAATGTGATTCGCCGTGCGTTGCGCAGTGCTCAGCCAAGTGTTGAGGGGGTTGAGATTGAACTGGTGTATGTTGGTGCCCCTGAGTACCGTGTGAAAGTGACTGCACACGATTACAAGAGTGCTGAACGGGCTATTAACAAAGTGGCAAAAGCCGCTATTGGTGTTGTTGAACGTGCCGGCGGAACGGGAGAATTTGTCCGAAAAGCACGTTCTGGTAAGAATTAATGGCCGGAAAAATTAGACGATGTCCGTCTGATGGAACATATACTCTCAATTTTACCTGTCCGCATTGTGGAGCAATGACCCGGACTGCACATCCGGCACGGTATTCTCCGCAGGATAGGTTTGGAAAATATCGACGGAACGTTCGTTATGGATGATATTTCTATAAAGATGCTCAGCGATGAGAAATATCATGCTGATATTCTCATTGAAGGTCTCCCTGGCGTAGGTCAGGTTGGAAAACTGGTGGCTGAGCATATGATTGAAGAACTTGGCGCAGTGAAAATTGCAGAGATCACATCCATCTTCTTTCCTCCTCAGGTAATTATCGATGAAAACGGCGTTACCCGTCTTACCCGCAATGAAGTATATGTGGTCAATAAAGATGACCGCTCAATTGCATTTCTCACAGGCGATGTGCAGAGTGGTTCTGCAGAAGGGCATTATCTCCTTGCAGATGCGTATCTGGACATTGCTGAGAGCCTCGGGGTTAAACAGATCTATGCTCTTGGAGGGTATGGAACCGGCCATTTACAGGAAGAAATTCAGGTATTTGGAGCGGTCAATGCTCCCGAACTAAAGGAATCAGCTGAAAATGCAGGCGTTGTTTTTTCAACGGATGAGCCGGGTGGTGGCATCTTTGGTGCATCCGGACTCATTCTGGCGTTTGGAGCAGAGCGCGGAATGGAAGGGATGTGCCTGATGGGCGAAACCTCCGGGTATATTGTTGACCCCAAGAGCGCTCATGCCGTTCTCCGTGTTCTGAGTTCCCTGATTGGTCTTGACATCGATGCCACGAAACTCGAGGAGCGCGCCACTGAAATGGAAGCGATCGTCGAAAAGATTCGCGAACATGAGAGTGCGAAAGCTGCAGAACAGCTGAATTACATCGGCTGAGATGCAACTCAGTGCAGATCTTCATATTCACTCTCCCTATTCTATAGCCGTTTCAAAGGCCATGTCTCCAGAACGCCTCCTTGAGGCGGGGCGGATAAAAGGTCTTGATATGTTAGGTACAGGCGATGCGCTTCACCCCGGGTGGCGTTCATTGTGGGCAGATTATATGGATAACGATGAGGGTATTCTCATTGTCCCAACCATGGAGATTGAAGCAAAGGGCAAGGTGCATCATCTCATTATGGCTGACACTCTTGATACAGCAGCAGCAATCGCTGAAGCATTCAGCCCTTTTAGTAACAATGCCGCGACATCCGGCCGCCCGTATGTCTCTTTAGACGGAGAAAAAATCGTGGAAATTGTACATGATTGCGGGGGGATTGTTGGACCCGCACATGCCTTTACTCCATGGACCGGGATGTATGGCAAATTTGAGAGTCTCGCGGCATGCTATGGAACAGCGACTCCTGATTTTCTGGAGTTAGGTCTTTCTGCAGATAGTTCCTATGGGGCAGGTATAGCTGAACTGGATGGATTGCCATTCCTCTCAAATTCTGATGCCCATAGTCCTTCTCCGCACAAAATAGGGCGTGAGTTTACGCGGATAGAGGTGCATGCAAAGACGGCAAAGGCGGTGATTCAGCATATCTGCAGGGGGGATATTTCCCTGAATGCCGGCATTTTTCCTGAAACGGGAAAATATAGTTGTACTGCGTGTACCCGGTGTTACACCCATTTCACCTGTGCTGAGGGAGAACAGTTCTCCTGGCGCTGTCCATGTGATGGCGGACAGATCAAAATGGGTGTGCGAGATCGTACTCTCATTCATTCGACTGGCGGTTCATCCATTCGCCCTCCCTATATTCATACCGTTTCCCTTGGGGAAATTGTCAGTGCGGTGCTGAACACATCATCTTTGCTGACACGAAAGTGTCAGGCGTTGTATTCAGAGCTAACTGGAACGCTGGGAACAGAGATATCCATTCTTATAGACCTGCCATTGTCCGATATCTTTGCGGTGAACAGCAAGGTAGCGGGGGTAATCTCTGATATCAGGAATGGGGATGGTATTCTTTATCCGGGCGGTGGCGGAAAATATGGCACCCTTGCCTTTCCTTCACTTTGCAATGAATCCCGATTATCGTGCTGAATAGTTATTCCACGGATTATTGAAGGATTGAGTATATCGACTCGTGGGTGAGGATGCACGTAACTGATTCTATCCGACATACTATCAGAGTCGATTCATTGTTACGGCAGGTTTGGGCACCATTCGGGGGATATTTCACGGTTCACTGAATTTCGGAACGTATCTTGCTGTTTGGTAGTATCCATTTTCAATCCTTTTATTATTATTTCTGTTCACTGAGTGTCCGAAATCTGTTGCATCTGATTATGTGCGGGTGTAATATGGTGGGGTATTGCATGCGGTTCAACGATGGGGGGTGAAATCTTTACGGGAGGAAATGTGGTTTTTATATGCGCGTAGTTGTCATTGATCATATCGTCACTCCGATGTGGTGGAAATGGTTCTCATTTTTCTGCATGGGGGATTTTTGAAATGAATGATTCTATTTTTTACAATACGGAAAGCATTCCGGATAATACCGGCTATAATAAGGCCATTCGTCAATTATCCATTTGGCGATGGCAGGATATTTTGTGCGTTGTTTCATCAACTCTCTATGAAAATTAAGATACTGTCGTTTCATCCCTCACGATTCTGAAAGGAAGGATTATACTTGGTAATGACCTAAATTTTATCATGCTTATCATCAAAAGGGAAGTGTGCGGCTACTGCGGTGCCTGCGTTTCGGTATGTCCGGAAGGTGCACTTGAACTGGTAGATGCTTACCTTACTGTTGATCCTGAAACCTGTCTCGATTGTGGGATATGTTCCAAAATCTGCCCTCTTGGTGCACTGGAGGTAAAAAATGCAGAATAAATATGACGTTTTGATCATTGGAGGCGGCCCGGGCGGGGCGATGGCCGGAAAAGCGGTCGCAGACGCTGGGCTCTCGTGTTGCATCATTGAAAAACGTCCTGCTATTGGTGCACCTGTTCGGTGTGCAGAGGGTGTGGGAAGCGAAATCTCAGACTACATTGATCTGGATCCGAAATGGGTCTCATCAACGATTGAAGGTGCCCTGCTTGTTGCACCGGATGGACAGACGCTTGAACTGAATCCCAAAATGGCGGGGAATGAGGTAGGGTATGTTCTTGACCGCAAAATTTTTGATCGTGAACTGGTCTGGAACGCCGCCAACGCCGGCTGTGACGTGTTTGTCAAGTCCCGTGCAAGCAGTGCGATCATGAAGGATGGCAAGGTCTGTGGTGCCGTAATTGAGACGGGGGGCAAAACCGTTGAAGTATATGCCGATGTGGTGATTGCTGCAGATGGTGTTGAGTCCAAGTTTGCCCGCTGGTGTGGTATCGACACAACAGTGCCTTTTGCAGAGCTTGAAACCTGTGTGCAGTACCTGATGACTGATATTGATATCGACTCTGGTCAGAATGCGTTTTATCTTGGCCGTGAGGTGGCCCCGGAAGGATATATCTGGATCTTCTCTAAAGGGAATCGCACCGCAAATGTGGGTATCGGTATCTCCGGGAAGATGTGCAAAGAGGGTAAACGACCCAAAGATTATCTGGATGCGTTTGTTGCAAAGCATTTCCCACAGGGCAAGATAATTGAACTGATGCCTGGCGGAGTTTCTGTATGCAAACCCCTGGCCTGTACGGTGGCAGACGGACTCATCATTGTTGGCGATGCAGCGAGACTGAGTGACCCCATCACCGGCGGCGGCATTATCAACGCGATCTATACCGGTAAACTTGCTGGCGAGGTGGCAGCAGAATGCATTGCATCGGGTGACTGCAGTAAAAAAGCCCTCATGAAATACGATACCATCTGGCGCAGTTCCAAAATGGGCAAGAGCCTGGCACGGAATTATCAGGTGAAAGAGATATTCATCAAACTCGAGGACGAAAAGCTGAATTCAATCGTAAAATCTGTGAGTACGCTTGATATGGAGACATTTGATACCAAACATCTGCTCATTAAACTTGTCAAATACAACCCCTGGCTCTTAAAAGAGATTGTAACTCTCAAGCATCTGTTAGAGTGAGCGTTTCAGCTGCCGGTTGAGCATATTCAAACAATTTTTTTCTGCATCTTTTTTGGTGAACACAATAATATTATCTCCCTTTCGGATTCGCACTTTACCACTGGGAATAATGACGTCTCCCTTTTCTCTTTTAATGGCGATAAATACGAAGTCTGTTACCTCGAGCTCTTTAATCTCGTGGTCAATCATCGGAGCATCATCATCCACGTTAATTTCAAAGATGGACCCTCCCGGTATTGATGCAAGCTGGTGAAGATCGGTGTTTTCTGTCCAGAAGTAAAGCCGCTCAGCGACAAGCTCGTCCGGGTTTTCACTGATGTGTACGCCAACCTCTTTAAACATCTCAGAATGCTCTTTCTGGTTTACAATCGAGACGACATTGGGGACGTCAAATTTTTTCGCCAGCCAGCAGGCCATCAGGTTCACTGCGTCATCACTTGTTGTTGCAATCAGTGCCTGTGCACGTTCTATTCCTGCATCAACAAGAATCGATTTTGTAGTTGCGTTTCCGGCAATAGCAAGAACATCAAAATGATCAATTATCTCATTGCAGCGTTCTTCATCCTGGTCGATCACTGCTACAGAATTTCCATTATTAACCGATATTTCCGCAAGGGCCCTGCCGATGCCTCCGAGACCAACTATGATGACGTACATCAGGATCGGTTCGATCACGCCCATTGATATAGGTTGTGGATTTAACCGTACTTACGTGATCTGTGGTATCGATGAAGCAGGGAAAGGATCAGTTCTTGGCCCGATGGTTGTTGCCGGTGTTTTGGCCCCTGATATGGATATAGTGGCATTAACAGGGGTTGAAGATTCTAAAACCCTCTCACGCAAACGCCGTGAATTACTGTATGAGGTGATTACGGAAAAATTTCTCACTGCCTGTACCATCATCTCTGCTCAGGAAATCGACCGCCTTCGCGCAGACATAACCATGAATGACATTGTTGCGCGGGCGCATGCGGATGTGATACGTAAGCTTTCCTGCGATACTGCATACGTGGATGCCTGTGATGTTAATGCAAAGCGGTATGGAGAGACGGTGTCCGCATATGTCGGGGGTGTTTGTCAGATTGTGTCAGAACACAAGGCAGATGATCGGTTTCCGGTGGTAAGCGCCGCCTCTATTATTGCTAAAGTAACGCGTGACCGGTGCATTGAAGGACTGTACAAAGAATTTGGCAACTTTGGAAGCGGGTATCCCTCTGACCCGTACACCATACGATTTCTTGAAACATATATTCAGGAATTTAGCCGCCCTCCTTCCTGTGCTCGTTTGTCCTGGGAAACGACACGGAGGATCAGGGATAGTCTCTTGCAACCTTCTCTTTTTGATTTCTGATGCAGTTTGTGCGGCATACAACTGTTTATAATATTTAAATACAAAGGGTATAATGAATGGATTGGCTATTAATCGGCATTATTGCAGTTATTGTCTATGCCCTCGTTGCTGGTTGCATTAAATACGCAAACCTGTGGGAGGAGCATGTGACTTTTTACGGTCCCATTCTTGCATTAAAGACTGACAATGTTGCGTTTTTTGATTATTTCAGGCGACATACAGGGTTTTGGCGTATTTATGGGACTCTCGGCGCGGTCCTTGTGGTTGTTATCTCTATTGCGATGACGGTAATGCTGGTGCTCGGCGTTCATAATTCAATGATGAATCCGCCTCCCCCGGAGGGGATTTTTGAACCCCATAACCTTTTTGCGATTCCCGGAGTCAATGACTTCCTGCCGCTCACGTTTGCCGTACTTATTGGGCTTTTTGTGACACTTGTGGTCCATGAATTTGGGCATGCCATTCTTTGCAGGGTTGAAAACATACGGGTTCAAAGCATGGGTCTTCTTATTGCCGTAATCCCCATCGGTGCTTTTGTAGAACCTGATGGAGAAGAGGTAGAGGCTGCCTCGCGTTCTGAAAGAATTCGGATGTATGGTGCTGGCATCACCAATAATATTATTGTGGGACTGGTTTGTTTTGCTGCAATTGTTGGGTTAATGGGGATGGCTGTTCCCTTATCAACGCCGATGATTCAGGGAGTTTATGCCGATTCCCCTGCTGATATGGCGGGCCTATCTCAGAATTCAGTTATTTATGCGGTCAATGGAATGACGGTGGAATCGGTAACTGATGTATCTGACATTCTTAAGACCACCGCTCCGGGCGATGCTCTGTCTGTAACCACACTGAAAGATAGCATCTTTTCTGATCATACGCTTATTTTGGGAGAATGGCCGGAAGGTGAGAACGATAAACCGATCGGATTTATGGGTATTCAGTATTATTCCATGGAATCGGGTAAAAATGTATTTAATACGCTGATCAAAAGCCCACTCGGCCCTATTTTCCTTCTCGTTCTGCCAATAAATACAGTTCTCGCAGGTGACAGCCTGAATCTGGGAATTTTAGCTTTCGATGTGCCATATATGAACATGTGGGACGTGCCGTTTTCCGGATTTTGGGGTGTCATTCAGATACTGTTCTGGATATTCTGGTTCAATCTGCTGGTGGGGACATTTAATGCCCTCCCGTTTATTCCACTGGATGGCGGTTATATCATGCAGGAAGGGGTTGGGCGGCTTTTTGAAAAGCTTGGCCGCAGTGATTTGACGTCATTCTTTGTATCGCTTGTCAGCGCATTGATGATATCGGTGATACTTCTTCTGCTGATAATTCCCTATATGTTTGGTTGAATTCATCTTCACTGCACCTTTTTCTGCATTGATTCAATGCGTTAAAGATTTCCTGCTGATTCGAAAAACTATAATTATCTATAATAGGTACGTAATAGCAAAGTATCCATACAGAGATAGGGTTTCCATCGATGTCACGAATTCCGGAAAATAAATTATATGCCCTTGGCTGGTACAATGAAAGCATTGCTCATCTCAAGATAAATCAATTTGAAGAAGCAATGCAGTTCATTAATACCGCACTTGATGCATTGCCGGAACATCCCGATTTCTTAATTGGGAAGGGTGATGTGTACCTTTCTCTGGGAAATTATGAAGAGGCCTATTATTATTATCGCAAGGCCGCCGATAATGAACCTAATAACTTCCGCGCAAGGCTGAATATGGGGGTCGCACTCATGCGGCTTGAAAATTATACGGATGCTCTCGGATGTTTTCGCGAGGCAAATGCCGTTAAAAATCATGATGGGGAAGTCTGGCTTGGGATAGGTATCTGTCTTTTGAATCTTGGCGAAAAAGAGGAAGCTTCAAATGCACTAAAGACTGCAATCCGTTTAAAACCGAATCAGCCTGCTCTTTGGTATCATCTTGGTCGTATTGAGCCTGATTCTGAGAAAGCGATGAAACTCCTTATGCGGGGATACCGGATAGATCCTGACAATATTGATATCCTTATTGAAATGACCCGGATTTATATTCTGTTGGGCGATCGGGAAGGGGCCGGGAAGACGCTTGAACGGGCATATGAATTATCTCCCAAAAATCAGCGTGTTGTCGAGATGATGGAATATTATGAGCTCGAGACGACATGGAATGAGGTATTTGACAGATCGTATTGTAACCCCTCAAAGGATGAGGATTTTTCCCATCACTGATTGGTAAGCATTGCAATTCGTGATCCTTTCTGCACGCCTATTGATTCTGCAATAGGACTGCATTTGACGGTCATGCAGTATGCAACAGGGGGGAGCCCCTCAATCTCGGTTAACGATTCATAATTAGCCATCCCTTTTGCAATAATGAGGGTAGCATTTTCAATCGCCTCTCGTACCTCTTCTGGTGCCAGGTCCGGATTATATCCGAGTTCGGCAATCCCATGGGTATTGGTCAAAAGGAGATCACATATCGTATCTATTCCTGCGGTATGTGCATCTATCAATGTGGCGTCATTGATTATCGGACCTCCCCGAACAACTACTGTGACATGGGACCCTTGTTCCTTGAGAAAACGTATCATGTATGAATCAAAGATGATCTCTCCACAGTTATCGCAGAGGTACACTACCCGGTCAGAAAGGGCCAACATCTGTTCGGTATTATCAATGGTCAGACCTTTCTCAAATTCATGGGAAAAGTGCGCAACAAGATCTTTTGTCACTGCATGTTCTTTCGACCCGTAATCAAGGGTGTTTCCAATAATTGCTGCGAGGCAAAGATCACGAAAATTCATGGTATCTGTGATCACATGCTCGCATGCATTGCGCGCATCAGCATTATCTTTCTCTTTCAATGACTGATACGGATCGATAGAACCCATCTCTCTGTATGCAAGACGGTGAACTCTGCTTGAGATCTGAGGCGCTGCCTCGTTTTTTTTGCACAGTTCTATAAGGAGCGTTCTGCACTTTTCCGTGATTTCTTTTGTTTTTATGGTGTCTGTGCAGATCAGATCACATTCATAGCTGATGCGTGACAAAAGACATTCAAAACAACGTTCAGTAATTTTCATATAAACTCTCAAAAAAATAATGGGGCCACTGCGATTCGAACGCAGGTCAGAAGACCCCCAGCCTCCTAGGATGGTCCAGGCTACCCTATGGCCCCGCCTAATAATGTATGCTTACTTTGTTTATCTAATTTTTGTTTTAAAAATTAGAATTTAATCTTTTTAAATTCTTCAACATTCCGGGTAAGCATCTCAATCTCACTTGAGGTCACATTTACCTTGCCATCAAGTGAGTCCATTTCTCTCAACAGCTGGCTGATCCGTGTGTGCATTAGTTTCACTACAAACAGAAGGAAAATAATCACTAACCCGAATAGAACCAGCATCACTTGTTCCGGAGATATAGATCCAATCATTTCTTCCCCTTGAATACTGAACGTGCGAGTCTCTCAATGAACCGTTCCCGTGAACTATCCTTTGTCTGATTCTCTACATAGGGTGTTCCGGCGAGGTTTGCTGCGATTCTTCGGTATGCTTTAGCTGCACCGGAGTCCGGGTATTTGACCACGACTGGTGATTTGTATGCGGCTGACTTGCGAATATTTTGGTCCTCCGGGACTATCCCTATCACTTTTACTCCCAGTACCTCCTCCATTTTTTGCTTTGATACCTCAGTATTTTCCATCGTGGCACGGGTAAGTATTGCGCCTTTCACTTTCCCTCCCACGAGTTCGGTAAGTATCTTTGTCTTTAATGCATCCACCATAGACGATAATTCCGGATTAACGATCAGAATAACTTCATCTGCTATAGCGAGTGGAATCACACCGTCCCGACTAATCCCTGCTGGTGCATCGATGATGAGAAATTCACATCTCTCGATCAGTTCACGCATTACATCCCTTAACCGGTCTGGATCAGCATTCTGGAATCCTTTCAGTGATATACCACTTGGAACTACCTTAACACCATATGGTCCTTCATAGACCGCTTCAGACACCTTTGCGTTTCCTGCAAGAACTTCATGAAGGGTGATCGGAGTATCTTCAAGACCCATAATGATCCCGAGATTTGCCATACCCATGTCAGCATCCATCACATACGTTTCTTTTCCCAGTTCTGCAAGACACGTAGCAAGGTTTGCTGATGTCGTGGTTTTACCCGTCCCTCCTTTTCCTGACGCTATTGTATAAACTTTGACCATGAGCACCTCTCAATATACTGGATCATACACGGTAGTTTTTAGGTTTTGTATTATTTAAATGCTGTGGGTTATTGCAAATCAAATAAGATGATTAAATACCCTCTTTCAAATAACATTTCCACAATCATTTTATGTAGATCGAAAAAAAGATGAATAAATTTTAAATACCTATAACCAATGGGAGAGGATCAATTTTGCGTCCCGCATCATCATCTCTGCTCGGTCATTGGGAATTTTTCCGACTGATCTGGATAGTATGAGAATTTTTTCTCCCATATATTCAAGAGGGATGATATGGGTGTCTCCGATCTCTGTGATTGCATTAACCTGATATCGTGCGGTAAGGTTTGCTGCCTCCTGCTCACTGTCCGGGTGTGATGAGGCGATTGATAAACCATCTATGGAAGCAAGCGTTGCTGAATCAAGGTGATATTTTTTTGCATACCGTTTCATGCTTTCATTAATGTCAGAAATCCCCTTCGTGAGGTTAATGTCACGAATGATATCCTTTTCAGGTATTGGAGTTGATTGTTCTTTTTTTGTCTCTTTTCGAACATCTTCATTAGTTTGTGCCTCGGTTTG
>JAAYIO010000104.1 GCA_012523385.1 Methanomicrobiales archaeon | reverse complement strand
GTAGAGAAGAGTGCACCGGCCCGGGCCGCCCCGAGCGCCCGGAGAGAACGGAGGAAACAGATCGTCATAATCCCCCCAAAACCGAGAATGCCGACAGCCATGCTGGCTAAAATAAAAGGCATTTCAGGGAAGGGCTGATCGAGGATCAAGGCTATCATCGTAAGGATGAGGCCTCCGGAGAGCCCCTTAATGGCGACCAACTGTATCGGATCTTTCCCCGAAATATGGCGCGAGATGTTCGTGTCGGTAGCCCAGAGAAAACAGGTGAGGATGATACCCAGTGCGGCAAGGGAAAAACCGAACGGACTTGTCGGGTCCCAGGTGAGGACCACGCAGGCGATGGTGATGCAGGCGAGAGCCCCCCATATCCGGCGGCCCACCTGTTCATGGAAAACGAGGGCGGCAACGAGTGTCGTGGCAACGGCTTCAAATCCCAGAAGGACTGCCGCTGTCATCGCGGGAGTATACTGGAGGGAGACCATGAGAACCAATGTGGCAAGGACACCTCCGAATAGTGCTGAACCTGCAACCCATGGCAGATCACGCCGTTCGAGAGGGGCTTCACGTATATGGCTTTTCGTGAAAAATCTGCGGCGTACAAGCCAGAAAGCGGCAAAGAAGATGCCGCTCCCCATATACAATAATGATGCGAGGGTAACCGGGGCGACACTGGTAAGGAGGAGCTTGGTGAACGGTGCGGCTGATCCAAAGAAAAATGCTGCCGCAAGAATATAGAGCACACCGCGGGTGCCGTCACTCAGTGCCATTGTAGTGAATCATTATCTTTCCCGCACGAAAAATACCCTTGTGGCAATATGGTCACGGAAGAAGGTTCCGGCAAGTGGGATAGATTATTTGGGGCCGTTTTACCTATAACATCGTCCAAAAGGCTGATTTATGCAGTTTTATTCTGTTTTCCGCAACCACAGTAAAAATTACCCTGGATTCCTACGAATCATCCAAAAATCATTTGTTTCGGGTTGAGAGATAGATTTATGCTGATTACGATAGAAATCCCCTATCATGGAACTCCCGCCGGCATCGGATGCCCCCATCTCAGTTCTCTACGTTGATGATGAACCTGGCCTGCTGGAGATTGGCAAGATTTTTCTGGAACGGGCCGAGGGCATCCATGTTACGACCGTGGAGAGTACCGAGGATGCGATCCGGCTGCTTGCTGAAGATGGGTTTGATGCCATCGTCTCTGACTATCAGATGCCGCTCATGGATGGGATTGATTTTCTCAAATACATTCGGAGTACCTATGGGTCTTTTCCCTTTCTTCTCTTCACGGGAAAGGGTCGTGAGGAGATTGTCATCGAGGCGATCAACAATGGCGTTGATTATTATGTGGAGAAAGCAGGGGCTCCCGGACCCCAGTTTGCAGATTTGGTCCACAAAATACGCCGTGCTGTTGGACGTTGCCGCACTGAAGAGGCCCTTAGCAACACCCATGCAGAGCTGGCCGCCTTTCATGAAGAGTTAAACCTCCGTGAAGAGAGGATTACTGCGATGCAGCATTCCCTCCAGGAGTCTGAGCAGATATATCGAGGCATATTTGCGTATACCGGGTCAGCGACGATTATCATCGAGGAGGATATGGGCATTTCCCTTGCAAATACTGCGTATGCTGAGCTTACGGGGTATACGCGTGAGGAGATTGAAGGGTGCATGCAATGGACGCAATTTGTGCACCCGGATGACCTCATCCGGTTAACGGGGTATCACTGGTCACGCAGGCGTGACCCTGCGAGTGCACCGGAACACTATGAGTTCCGATTTGTAAATCGGTGGGGAGATGTGCGTGAACTTTATACGACAGTAGGTCTTATTCCAGGAACCGGCCGAGTGGTAGCCTCTCACACTGACATTACAGAACTCAACGAGGCGCGAGACCGCCTTTCGTTATTCGGAAATATTTTGGATGATTCCCTTAATGAGATCTATATCTTTGATGCGACTACCCTTCGGTTTGTGCAGGTGAACCGGGGAGGTCGAAACAACCTTGGGTATTCGATGGAGGAGCTCTCGACTCTCACTCCGGTTGATCTGAAGCCGGAATGCACGTATGAGTCTTTCTGGGAACTTGTTTCACCTCTGATTGATGGAACAAAGGATCTGGCCAGCTTCACCACGGTCCATCGCCGCAAGGACGGTTCTGAATATCCTGTTGAGGTCCATGTTCACCTCTCACAGGTGGTCACCCCCCCGGTTTTTGTTGCCGTAATTATTGACATCACCAACCGCAGGGAAGGGGAAGAAGAGACACGGACACTTGCGCATATGGTGAATCATGCCTCATCTGCGATCACGATTCATGATTATGACGGAACGTTTATCTACGCAAATGAGCGCACGCTTGAGATGCATGGCTACACGCGGGATGAATTCATGTCTCTCCGATTGGAGGACCTTGATGTGCCTGCTTCTGTTGCACTGATTGGAGAACGCATTCAGGAATTGAATGAAGATGGTGAGACGGTATTTGAGGCAAAACATTACCGCAAAGACGGGAGTATCCTTCCCGTTCTCGTGCGTCTCTCTGTCGCACAGTGGAAAGAACGGGAAGTTATTCTTAGCATTGCAGAAGATATCACCGAGTGGAAAGAGTTAGAACGTGCCCTGGTGGATAGCAAAAAGCAGCTGTCATTTGCCCTTGAAGCCGCACAGGACGGGTTGTGGGACTGGAATATTCCCAAAGGGGAGGCGTATTTCAGTCCGCAGTATCTGCAGATGCTTGGGTATGAACCCGCCGAATTTGCTACCACGCTCGATGAATGGTGGGAGTACGTACACCCCGATGACCTTGCTACTATTCAATCGGACATTCATGAGAATGTTGCAACACAGGGGGTTTTTTCCCACGAATTCCGGATGCTAAAAAAGGATGGTTCGTACCTTTGGCTCCTCGCCCGCGGGCGGGTGATGGAAACAGATAGTGAAGGACGACCGCTCCGGATGGTGGGCACGCATACGGATATTAGCAAACGTAAGCAGGCTGAAGATGCGTTACGCCTTGCAAATCGAAAACTACATCTTTTGTCTGGCATCACCCGCCACGACATCCTCAACCATGCGATGACGCTGAGCGGATATCTCTCCCTCACAGAAGATCTGAATCCTGACCCAAAAATCCGGGATTATCTGGGAAAGATGAACAAGGCAGCTCTTCTGATTGAGCAGACTATTCAACTCACTCAGGAGTATGAGCAGCTTGGAAAGAGTGAACCGAAATGGTTCTCTCTTCAGAATATCGTTCTCAATAGTGCAAAGATGACTGATATTCCGATCACCGTTTCCTGTGAGCGGGTTGAGGTCTTTGCCGACCCCCTGATCACAACGGTCTTTTCTAATCTGATGGATAATACCATCCGGCATGGTGAGGATGTCACTGAGGTCAGGGTCTCCTGTGTTCATGAAGGGTCGGGTGGGCTTACGATTGCATGGGAGGATGATGGGGTGGGTGTACCCGATGTACTGAAAGAGAGAATCTTTAACCGAGGATATGGGAGCAATACCGGTCTGGGTCTCTTTCTGATCCGTGAGATACTCGCCATCACCGGCATTACGGTCCATGAGTGCGGGATAGAAGGTAAAGGAGCTCGCTTTGAACTGCATGTGCCAGTTGAGGGGTGGCGGGCAAAGGAAGATACCTGATTTTGATACACCTTTTACCTGCAGATGTATCACCGTTTTTCTCGCATCTGTGTTAGAGCGATTCAAATTAATAGATGAGTTTGGTATTTTTTAACAATAACCTGAATAATTACAGCCATTGGGTTTGCTGGTTTTTGGTTCGGGTGCGGGTTCTGAGCAGACCATGAACGGTTTGTTTTCGTCAAATAATTACTGTATTGATTTTTTTGCTGATAAATATCGTAAATAACTGCATCCTCCTCTTCTTAGAAAAAAAGGGTTTATGGGTATGTGCCCCGTTGAATCCATTCAAACGGGATTTTCCCGCGGTGCACTGCGGTTGCAACCAATACGCCGTCATAGCCTTCTTCATGAACTGCTATACAATCAGCCTCAGATGCAAGTCCCCCGCCATAGAAGAGAGTGCCTTCATAGGCCGAACGCATCTCGGAGAGATAGGCAGGGAGACCCTGTTCGGTTCCCACCGAGCCGAGATTAATAATGATGCAGACATCGTATTCCCAGCTGTTTGCCGTTTTCAGAAATGATGCAGGTGTTTCACCGGTTGGGTAAATTCGGTCAGCTTTCAGGTCAACGGTGAGAGCACCGCCATGATAGGTGGCAAGGTTTTCTCCGCCGGTCTCGGTTGAGATAACAGGAAAGATGCCTGCCCGCCGGTCTTCTTCACTCACCGTATACTCACGGCGACCGCGGTTTACATAGCTCTTTTTTAGAAGGCGGCAACAGGTTTGGACATCATCTTCATTTACCCTGCCAGTTCCTTCAATGCCGTTTAGATCAGCCACATATCCATAGACGGGTTTCATCGCTGCGGTGTATGCGGCAGGTGTGGCATCCGAAACCAGTCCCCAATCAAGAGGGCGGTAACCCGCCCGGTTGCCGGACTGGCCCTGAACAACGTATCCGTCCATGATGTCGATTGCAAGTAGAATGTCCATAAGCTTCCTGATAAAAAGGGTGTCGGGAAGGCAAAATAGTGTGCCTGTTCGGATAGGTTAGGGAGTTTTTTCTAAACAGCGTTTTGTCTGCATTACGCGTGCAATGATGAAGGATGCCGCGGTGCCTGCGATGACAACGAAGGTAAATCCAATGCCAAGTGCCAGCGGATCATATCCTCCATAGGGCTCTGATAGCTCAGATATCACATTGAGCACCAAAAGCACACCAAGCACAAGGGGGACGATGAATTTGATACTAAGATCAAACCATCTACCGATCTTCCACGCCGAGAGACTGTTGAGATTTTCCCGAATTTTATCTGCCCCGAATATCCATCCGATGGCCAGGGTCTCCAGAATGCCGATGATCAAAAGCATGAAGGTGTTGAAGTAATGATCGATGATATCGAGCCAGTAGAATCCCCCTCCGGTGGTGAAGAAGATCCCGATGAGAAAAAGAATGCCACAGAGGGCAGCGATTGTCACTTTTCTGTTGAGATGAGGGTAATCATCAAATATACTTGTTGAAACTGCTTCAGCAAGAGAGAATGCTGAATCAATACCGAGCGTTACCAGCATGATAAAGAAAAGAACGCCAAGTACCTCTGGGAAGATTGGTAATTGTGCAATGGCGGCCGGATAGACGACAAATGCCAGACCGATACCGCTTGAGACCACCTCTGAGACAGCAACACCGGACTGGTGGGCAAGGAATCCAAGGGTGGTGAATACCGCAAGTCCGGCAAACATTGAGGTGAAGCAGTTTGCAAGTGAGATGGTAATAGCAGATTTGGTGATATCCACCTTGTCCGGGAGATAGGATGCATACGCAATCATGACAGCCATTGCAAGTGAGAGCGTGTAGAAGATCTGTCCAAATGCAGCTATCCAGATATGAGGGTCCAGTAGTCTTGCAAAGTCAGGCGTAAGATAGTAGGCAACACCATCCATCGCACCGGGGAGGGTAAAGCCGTTTACGACAAAGAGAATGATGAGCGCCCATGGAGCGAATACGGTCAAAAGCACCATCTTCTCGACCGAGTGTACTCCTTTGAAGATGGAGAGATAGATCCAGATCCATGTGATAACCAGTCCCGCAACGATGACCCAGTTGACAGCCCCAAGGCAGAGG
>JAAYIO010000103.1 GCA_012523385.1 Methanomicrobiales archaeon | reverse complement strand
CACCACTCCCTCCGTGAGAAGGGCCATTGACGTCCGGATGGCATGATCCAGCGTCTCCTCACGCGTGGTCTTTCCAAACATCTGCGCAATAAAGTCGTCACCGATCTTTAATGCCACCTCTTCGCGGGGCATGGTCAATGCGAGTTCGCGCAACCGGGCAGCCACCCCCTTATACCCCAACAGTGCTTCCACCCTGTCGGCGAGATCGTTTGCCACCGGTATCTCGACTGCGGTCTGCGGGTCAATCCCCTTTGACCGCGCCTCATTTGCGACTCCAATTGCCTCTTTGAGCTTTGCCTCAAGCCCGGCAAAGTAAGCCTCCATCTCCGGTGACGCATGCATGGTGATGTCATATCTCACGGAGACTCATTATTCCTTGTGATTGGGGAAGGTGTAGTCAAAAATTCGCCCATGACAATTCGGTAAAAAATAAACAACATTTATTCCTGTGGGGTTCATAGAGTTTGTCAATACCGGAAGTCATCGGCCCGGTGCCTTTGGAGAGATATTTGTTATGTTTAATGTTCGTGCATTCTGTCTGGGAAAAGCGCATGAAGAAGTGATCAAAACTATCGTACGTCACGGAACGTTTCTGGTAACAGAAGATGGCGAAAAAACCCTTGAACTGCCAGAGCCCTTCAATATTCACGTGGGCACCCCGTTTGAAGATTATATGGTAAGTCCCTACAATATGTTCGGCGAGCGGGCGATGGGACAGTATGTGCATGACCTCCTCAATGGGTCAGAGAGTGACTTTGTCTACACCTATCATGACCGCCTCTTTGACTATCCCCGCCGTGATGATATCGGAAGTATGCGCGGTGACGGCCGGGGTGACGGAATCGATCAGGTGGCATACATCATAGAAAAACTCCGCTCAGACCCCACCTCCCGACGTGCAGAGGGCATCACGTGGTTTCCTGAGTATGATGCTGTATCCAAAAATCCGCCCTGTCTCCAGCGTATCCAGTGCATGACGAGAGACGGCGTTCTGAACATGCATGTTGAATTCCGCTCCAATGACATGCTCTCGGCCCTCGGAGCGAATATGTATGCACTGGCCCATCTGCAGAAGCATATCGCTGATACCCTCAGTCTTTCAGTCGGTTGGTATTCGCATACCTCAGTATCCGCGCATCTCTACTACGAGCGCGACCATGAAGAGCTGATGAAGTACGTAAACGGTCTGGGACTTGCAGACCTGATTAAAAAACTGGATAATTGTGCCTATATCAGCATATAGGCTTATTCAGGCACCATTGAACGGGCAAGGGCCTCTGCGCCATCTCCTCCCATTCGATACAGAGCCATCTTAGCACACTCTTTTTTGATGCCCTCTGCCTCTTCCATGACGATAAGTAACCGCTTTATCGCCGGTTCACCCATGCGGCCAAGGGCAAGAGCGGCATATCCTCGTATTCGTGCCTCCTCGTCACCTAAGAGTTCCACGACTGGTTCAAGGGCTACCTCTCCCATTTCCCCCAGTGCTGCCGCCGCATACCGAGCGATGTTTGGGTCGTCTGAGACGGTTAATAGATATATCAGGGAATCAATGGCGGATTCTCCTATCATTGCAAGGGCCCGTGCCAGATACCAGCGGGCGTCATTGTCATCTGCATCGATCAGTGCCCCGATGAGCGGGTCAACTGCACCACCCCCGCAGGTTACAACAGCATCGACCGCCTCACGGCGTGCTCTTACATCACCCGTCAGGATGGTCCTTATATATCCCCCAATCTTTCCCACGTCTTCCATACGAATAGTACTGTTTCACAGGATTATGAATCAGTTGTTCGGTTGGCAAAAAGAGATTCACGTCAACGGAATATAAAATCCAAAATATTATCTGTGACGCATCCCAAACGCACCTGTATAGGTAGACAATGGAGAGAGAGAGCACCGAGGGCACACACCCCCAGCGCACAGTAGGGATCATTGCTACCGGACGGGTTCAGCATGTCGGATTTCGTGCCTGCGTGAAGCGCGTGGCGTATTTTCTGACGGTCACCGGTGAGGTCATGAACCTGCCGGACGGAACGGTTGCTATCCGTGCCACGGCAGAACCTGCTATTATTGATAAATTTCTCTCGCTTCTGTATTCGTGTCCGCGTGCAGTCATACGCGATCTCAAGGTGACGGATATGGAATTCTGTAATTTTGATGACTTTTCCGTAGTTATCCCGGAAATACCTGTCTGAATCGTATTCACATACGCTGTTTTATTCCCCGCCCTCGTTTTTTTGTAGAATAAACGTAATTTTCCCGATTTATCTCGGTGAGGAAATCTGATATCAATGAGAACGAGGGACTGGATCTGTGATCATCCCTGAGACCTGATATGCCAGGGAAAACGGCCCTTCGCCCATCACTGCCTGCGAGAGAGAGAGTACATTGTCATCAATGATCTCCTGATTGACGGAGTCACGGAGGGCGGCAATAAGGGCATTAACTACGTCTTCATCGAGATGGCACCGTTTGGTGCTGATTTCATATCCGCCGTCAACGAGGCCTGCACGTGCAATCGAGAAGACTGCAGCATCCACCATCGATGCCTTGAGGGGGTCGATGAGATCTGAAACAAGTGAACGTTCCCCTTCCCGCAGAAATCCGTGATTCGGGTCAAGATATGCACCCATGACCGAGACAATGGTATTGCCGAAGAGCATCGCGTACCCCAGCGAAAGCATGGCATTGACCGGATCCTGATGGGGCCGCGATGTGCGGCGGCGAAAACCAAGTTCTGGTGAGATACTGCGCCCCATGATTTCGTAATACATGTCGCCGGTCAGTTTATGCACACGGCGGAGTTCATCCATGGTGACAAGATACTCAAGGTCTCTGAGAAGGCGATGCAGAATCTCCTGTTCACCTTCATAAAAGAGGCTCTTGCCCTGCTGGTCTCCGGTCCGCTCTATTGCAAGCAACCGTGATTTTAATGTGGTATTTGCAATTTCCTGTGCAAAGGTGTGCGGCATCCGGGCCCGCTGAGCTTTCCTGATGTCGGCCCCCACATCACTGCCAAAGGGGTTGAGCATGCCAACGGGCGTTCCGTCCGCGTCAAAGAATGATATGGATGACCCCTGACGCAGTAGGCGTGTCACTGCCGCTGTATGGATATTGTGCCCCCCGACAAGGAGGAGGTGGCGGACGGATAAAAGTGGAAACTCCTTCTGTTCGCCTTTGTAGAGAATACTGAGTGTTGTTCCGGTTGACTTGATGTGGGCGCCAAAGCCCGCCACAACATGCCAGGAGTGTTCGCTTGTCATATATACACACAATAGATTCCGTGCACATGTACTCCGTCAGGAGAGTAATTAATTCATCGTTTGCGTTTTTGGGTTGTTTCAGCGTTCACAGAGCGTAATGGGGCGGAATGTGTGAATGGTGTGCAAATGATGGCAATGGTTGGTGTTCACCTTAAATAACCCGCAATTGGTGTACGCTATATATATGGGTGTTCATGAATAGTTTCTGTATGGAATTTCAACAAACTGAAGTAATCGCTTGTGGAGATGAAATGATCTCTGCTGCGTGGTGGGTTCTGGTCTTGCAGGGCCTGATGGGCATCGTTTTTGGTGGTCTTGCCATGCTCTACCCTGCATTCGTTGTTAAGATGCTTGCAGTAGTGCTGGGTATTATCATCGTGCTTTACAGTCTGTCGATTATTGCTCAGACACTTGTGTGTAAGGACTGCGGTTCACGAAAGATTCTCATGATTATTCTTGGTGTGATTGGTATCGTCATCGGTATCATTGCGCTGACAAACATGATGGTACTGGGCTTAACCATTGCTTTCATGGTGGGGCTCTGGGCATTCGTATCAGGATTTAGTGCATTGTACACGGCATTTACCGGAGTTGAGTACCGCTGGTACAGGATTATCTTCTTTTTTATCGGTATTCTCTTCCTCGCGTTTGGCGTCTATGTCATCATCCACCCGATTATCCTGACCGTGGCGTTAATCTGGGTAATGGGTCTCTTTGCCCTTATCATCGGAATTGCCACCATCCTCCTTGGATTTATTATGCAGATCCAGATGAAGAAGGCCCTGAACGAATTCGTAGCGTAATAAAACGACGGTAAAGGATACCAAATGTATCCATCGTGCTATGCTACGGCATAGCAATCTTTTTTCAGGCACCCCTCGCATACTTATACAGTACTTATTCCGGGTGCTCTCCGCACGCTCGGAATACATAATACTATCCGGATGATTCAGGCATCGCCATGCCTGCCCCGGTGGAATCAGTTGGTTGTCAGAATGAAATACTGGAACAAAGAGATGGAGACCCTGAAGGGTGAGGAACTGCACGCCCTTCAGGCAAAAAGGCTCAGATGGACCGTTGAACGGGCAGGTAACGTGCCGTTCTACCAGAAGATGCTGAAGGAGGCAGGGGTACGGCCGGAAGATATCCAAACCGTGGACGATGTACAGAAACTGCCCTTTACCCGGAAGACCGACCTTCAGGGTGGCTATCCGTTCGGATTCATGGCTGTGCCGATGAAGGAGGTTGTGCGGATTCATACCACCTCTGGCACAACGGGGAAACCGACAGTGGTAGGATACACCCGACAGGACTTGGATAACTGGTCTGAACTTATTGCGCGAAACCTGACCATGATTGGCCTTACGGATGAAGACATCTTCCAGAATGCGGTGAACTACGGCCTTTTCACCGGAGGACTGGGGTTCCATTACGGTGCTGAGAAACTGGGGATGACAGTGATCCCGAGTGCTACAGGAAATACCCGGCGCCAGATTGAGATGATCGATGACTTTGGGGTGACTGCCCTTCACTGCACGCCGAGTTATGCGATGCACATCGCTGAGGTCGCAGAACAGATCGGGACAACGCTTCCCACCCTGAAGACCGGCATATTCGGGGCGGAACCGTGGTCTGCCAATATGCGCAAAGTTTTGGAGGAGAAACTCCGGCTGACCTCGTATGACTCTTACGGCATGTCTGAGATGTATGGGCCCGGGGCTGCGTTTGAGTGCCCAGAGAGGAACGGCCTGCACATCTGGCATGACATGTACCTCGCAGAAATAATTGATCCCAAGACTGAGGAGGTTCTCGGTCCCGGTGAACGCGGGGAACTCGTGGTCACTCCGCTCATGAAAGAGGCGATGCCTCTGCTCCGTTACCGGACAGGGGATATCACGATGTTTTTAGAAGAGGACTGTCCCTGCGGACGCGGCATGAAGATTGCCCGTTTACATGGCAGAAGTGATGACATGCTTGTTATCCGTGGCATCAATGTCTTCCCGTCCCAGATTGAGCATATACTTCGCTCTGTTCCGGAAGTGGGCGATGAATTCCTTGTGTATGTGGATCGCGTGAACCACTTAGACGAGATGACGATTGAGGTAGAGATAAACCGCAATGCATTCCGCGGTGAACTGGAAGATCTGACCCGGGCGCAAAACAAGGTCGTGGGAGCATTGCGAGAGGCCCTTAACCTACGAACGCGGGTAAAGCTTGTTGAACCCGATTCCCTGCCCCGTTATGAGGGCAAGGCAAAACGGGTCATTGACCGCCGGGGTGATGAACTATGATTGCATGGGACCCGAATATTGAACTGATGCCGGAGGCTGAACTGAAGAGAATGCAGTTTAAGCTGTTGAAGATACTCGTGTACCGCTTATACTCGTTCTCAAATTTCTACCATAACCGGATGGTGGAACATGGCGTTCACCCGGATGACATCACCTGTCTCGAGGATGTTGTGAAACTCCCCTTTATGGTAAAATCTGACCTCAGGGATGGTTATCCTGACAAGATCTTCACCGCAGAGCCGGAAGAACTGGTGCGCTATCACGTCTCGTCAGGAACGACGGGAAAACCGACGGTGGTGGGTTACACCAAACATGATCTGGATATGTGGACGGAGTCGTTGGCCCGTGCTCTCACCTCCTGCGGTCTCGGTCGCGGTGATGTGGTGCAGGTTGCGTATGGATACGGCCTTTTCACCGGCGGTCTTGGTCTGCACTATGGAGCAGAACGGATAGGCGCAACCGTGGTGCCGGCCTCGGTGGGGAATACCGAACGCCAGATTGAACTGATGCAGGATTTGCGGGTAACGGCCATCTGTTGCACCCCATCGTACCTTGCACATATCGGTGAGACGGCAACGAAGATGGGCATCTCAATCAAAGATGATACTCATCTGAAGACTGCCATCCTCGGGGCAGAACCATGGTCTGATCAGATGCGGGAACGTATTGAAGAAGAACTGGGAATAAAGGCCTACAATATCTACGGCACCTCTGAACTCTCCGGACCGATGTTTACGGATTGTTCAGAGCAGGCAGGGTTTCATATGTGGGGTGATATTGCCCTGGTTGAAATAATCGATCCTGAGACCGGTCTATCTGTCCCTGACGGCGAGCGGGGTGAGATGGTGGTGACGATTCTTCAGAAAGAGGCACTTCCCATCGTCCGTTACCGCACCGGTGATATTACATCAATTGACCGTACACCCTGTGAGTGCGGCCGCACCCATCCGCGTATCGCACGCCTCTCTGGGCGGGTGGATGACATGCTCATCATCCGCGGCATCAATGTCTTCCCGTCGCAGGTGGAGCATGCCCTTCTTGGCATCCCTGAGGTCTCGGGTAATTTCATGATTGAGGTCTACCGGGTGGGTGCACTGGATCAGATGCTCGTAAAAGTGGAGCTCAACCCGGGGGCATTCTCGGACAAAATCAACGACATCTTAGATATCCGCCGCAAGGTAGGACACACGCTTAAGAATATGCTTAACGTAAGTGTTGATGTAGAGATCAGAGAACCGGGGTCATTGCCGCGGTTTGAGGGAAAAGCAAAACGGGTTATCGACAGGAGGGTTCTGTAATGGATATAACGAAATACACAATCAAACAGATCTCGGTTTTTTCCGAGAACAAGCCGGGGAGACTTGCGGCAATTGCAGGCGCCCTGCAGGATGAAGGAATAAACATCCTCGCATTTTCCATTGCCGAGGCAAACGGGTTTGGTGTGGTGCGGGCACTGGTAGACCTTCCGGAGGCGGCCTATAAGAAGCTCAATGCGATGGGATTCATGGTCTCATTTACCGATGTCATTGCGGTAAAGATGCGTGATGTGCCGGGGGGACTCTTTGAGATGGCATCAGTGCTCTCGGAAGCAGAGATCAATATCGAGTATTCGTATGCCTACTCGGGGCGTGAGGCGGCAGTGCTCATTCTTCGGGTAGACCGCGTAGACTCAGCGGTGGAAAAGATCCTCGCACATGGCGGGACGCTTCTTTCTGTGGATGACTTCTCCTGATTCTTTCTATTAATTCTTTTTTACTGAGAGTAATTGGAGTATATTCACTGCGGTAATTTTACATTTGGGCGATTGTGTTATTCATAGCATTTTCAAAGACAAAATTGAGTGAACTGTTACCCATCTAGGTAAATTTTATGTTCGTTATTGCATTGGAAAAAATACCCTTTCGCCTAATTAGAAATTTATAGAAATACAACGCAAAAGGTTAGAGTATGAAAAATTCTGAAATTTTGATGAATCCAAATATTCTTGTCAGGTTCCTCAAAAAATCTCCTTCTGAATTTACCCGGGCAGATATCATCTATTTTTGTGAAGAAAATAGTATTGAGATGATTAATCTCCGGTATGTTGCAGAAGACAACAAACTGAAGACCCTGAATTTTATCATCTCTTCAAAAGAACACCTCGAGACAATCCTTGCAGACGGCGAGCGTGTTGATGGTAGCAATTTGTTTTCATTTATTGATGCAGGCAGTAGCGACCTCTATGTCATTCCGCGGTATCGGACAGCATTTGTGAATCCCTTTGTTGATGTGCCGACTCTTGAAATACTCTGTTCATTCTACGACAACGATGGAAAACCTCTGGAAAGTGCACCCGGATATGTTTTGAAAAAGGCGAATGAAGAGTTTACCAACCAGACCGGTGCCACCTTCAAGGCCCTTGGAGAACTGGAATATTACGTCATCAGTGACAAGGAAGCACTCTACCCCTGTATCGACCAGCGGGGATACCAGACGTCAGAACCTTTCGCAAAGTTTGACGGCCAGCGTCTTGAGGCAATGAAACTGATCGCTCAGGCGGGGGGGAAAATAAAATATGGACACTCAGAAGTCGGCT
>JAAYIO010000102.1 GCA_012523385.1 Methanomicrobiales archaeon | reverse complement strand
GGGCCGGAACCGGTATATCGCGCACCTGCTCTGGATGGGGTCGATGATCTTTGATGAGTAGTTGCAGGAGAGGATAAACCGGCAGTTTGAGGCGTAACTCTCCATCGTGCGGCGGAGGGCTGCCTGTGCATCGGTCGTGAGTGCATCAGCCTCATCTAAAAAGAGAATCTTAAACTCTGCTCCGCCGAGCGCTGCGGTGCGGGCGAACTGTTTGATCTGGTTTCTGACGACATCGATACCGCGTTCATCTGAGGCATTGAGTTCACGGAAGTTCATCTGCCAGGTGTCGCCAAAAAATTCGCGTGCAAGCGCTATGGCAGACGTGGTCTTTCCGATGCCCGCATTGCCGGTGAAAAGCAGGTGCGGGAGGTTGCCTGAAATGACATATGACTTCAGGCGCGAGATGATCTCATCCTGCCCGACAATATCATCCAGCACCATCGGACGGTATTTCTCAATCCATATTGTATTATCAGTCATATTTTCCCTTTTCCGGTTTTCGCATTCAAAGAAACGGTACCTCTGATGTATGAGAGTGTTACCTTAAGGGTTTAGTTATTTGTTGGTCGTAATGATTGTTGTACCAGAGACGACTATGCCAGCACCAGATAGCATATACGATTATCCGGACAACAGATAAAACAGGATATACTGCATGGAATCGTACCAGAAACTATTTGCCGGCGACCTGAATTCCGGAAAAGTCACCCTAAAAAATGACGGAATTCTGGCTCTCTCCGGAAGAACAATAACCAAATCCCTTTTTTGCGGCGCACTGACTGAGGTTCCCGATACGAATAAACCCACATCCCGGCTCGCGCTTTATGACCCGACAGGAAGACTTGTTGTGGGGTATCATACTGCGAATACGGGAATTTCTTCGGTCTTAAAAGAGACCTCCCTTCCGACCTTTGTTCTCTGTACAGCAGGGATTCGCTGTGCCGCGGGAGAATGCATCCCTATCCTTGAAACACTGGTGCCGGTGTCCCGAACTATCCGCGACACGTTTGTCCTTGCCGCGGCAGACGATCTGATCTCGCATATTGAGCAGGCGAATATCGAACCGGAACAAAAACAGCAGTTGGTTGCCATGGCAGAGAAAGCACTTGCCACGGTTCTGACCGAGACTCCTGCCCCTGAGGAAACAGCGACAGCGGCACCCGAACCCGTGGTGGATGCCACCGTAACCGCCGCAGTTGTTGCAGAGATTCGAACGATGGGTGATGAAAGAAAGACCGTAGAACTCGCTGCACTGATTGCCGCACTCGAGTGCAAAGGCATCACCCCGGATACCACCCGTGCCGCCCTGAAGACGTTGATCGAGGAAGGCGACTGTTACCAGCCAAAACCGCATCTGATACGATTATTCTAAAACAATGACCCCCGAGTTTATTCCCGGCGGCCCGGCGCTGTTGATCGAGAACGAGCGCCGGGTGCTCGTGATTGCTGATGCGCATTTCGGCGCAGAATCCGGCTTTTCCCGGAAGGGCGTGCATATTCCAAGCAACAGCAGTGCACGGCTCCAAAGGATTTGTGCATGTATTG
>JAAYIO010000101.1 GCA_012523385.1 Methanomicrobiales archaeon | reverse complement strand
CCCACATAATTGTTTTTGGAGTTATTCCTGAAAGTCTATTACTTCCGGCTCCAGAGTCTCTAGGTCGACGATGATGGCACGGGCCGGTGTCGGCATAATGTTCATCTGTTTCTGAAACGCGGTCTGTGATTGCCAGGTGCCGGCATTGATGGCAAGCACCCCTCGGTATTTGGTGATGCCTGAGATGTGCACATGGCCGGTATGGAAGATCTCGGGGATGGGGTCAATCACGAGCCGGTCCTCCCGTGAGGCGTAGATGGGAGTGCGCTCCCCATAGGTGCAGGTGAGATGGCGGCGTTTGAGCATCTCAACCATCACTTCATCCACGCGGGTGTATGATGCGCCAGGGAGAAGGCCGATCATATCATCAAAGGACTTCCCGTGGTACATCAGAACGGAAACGCCCTGCAGTTTCACGACGGCGGGATTTTCCACCATAATGACATTATCCGGGAGATTCTCACAGAACTGAGGAGGGAGGGCAGGTTGAGGTTCGGCGGCCCGGACAGCATCGTGGTTGCCGGGAGAGACAACGATCTGGATATGGGGGGGAAGTCTCCGGAGCATGTCACCGAATGCGGCATATTGGCCGTAGATGTTCTGGATGGTGAGTTCGTTCTCCTGATCCGGGTAGATACCAATGCCGTCCACTACATCACCTGCTATCAAAAGGTAGCCGATTTCCGGCTGTTCGTGGAGCCATGCAGAAAACTTCTCCCATGCCTCGCCCAGAAAGGTGTCAGAGCCGACGTGCACATCTGAGATGAATACCGCTTTCCCCGGCGTTTTACTCCGGAAAGGTGCATTATTGAGGGGAATATCCGGCCGTGCGAGTGAGTTTGCAAAAAAGATGTTGCCATCGCTTGAAAGCTGGCCGGTAACCGCGATCACCTCGTCCGGGATGAGGCGTTCTGCCTCTGCAAACTCATCACGGTCTTTATTGAAGAGGATATTGATCATGCCGGTGGGATCCTCCAGCATTGCCATACGGTGCCCTTTCACAGTGTTCCTGACTTCCATCACCATGCCGATGAGGACGATCTCCATATTGTAGTATCGACTGTTTTTTGCAATTCCTCCGATGGGCATGGCACCAGCGTAGGTCTTTCTCATCCGCAGGATAGAAGAGAGGCGGTTGTAACGGTCCCGGAAATAGTGGATGAAGTCCCGATAGTCGACCCCATTATTTTCATGAGAACTTGCCCCGTAGATGACATCAACGGGTGCTTCAGTAAGAAACCGCATTCCGTCCCGTTCTCGGGTAAATCCCGGGATGTGTTCCATCATCACGACGGTTGCATACGGCGGCACAGTATCTGCAATGACAGAGATGAGTGAGAGGTCATCCTGTTCGGCGATATATGAGACCACATCAGGGTGAACCTGCAGCCCGCGGTCCAAAAACCCGAGCACGATCTCCTGTGGACGCTGCATACAAATAAGTTGGTCTTCAGGCGCTAAAAACCCCTATGAAGAGGCGGGTTGTGCCCCCTATTTCATATGTTCTGAAGGGTATTGGTACTGTAT
>JAAYIO010000100.1 GCA_012523385.1 Methanomicrobiales archaeon | reverse complement strand
GGTAATAACCCCCTCACTATCCATAGAGAGAATCAGATCAGAAATTCTCTCGGTAATATCTCGAAACTTCGTTTCACTCTCTCTGAGCGCATCTTCCCGGTGCTTCAGTGCAGTAATGTCGGTGATGGACTCAATAGCACCGTTCATTTTTCCGGAACTGTCGTATGTCGGGGATGCATGTACTCGCACATAGTATCTCTGTCCGTTAATCGTTAGTGGCGTGGATTCGATGGAGATCTGGTTGCCTGTTCGTACACTATTTTGATACTTGGTCTTTCGCTCTGCGTCAGGTGCGGTCACCATATCGATAAGCATCAGACGCCTTTCGCCGTAGATGTGAACTGCGTACTCATAATCCCCTTTCCCGAGAAGATCTGTGGCAGGTACGTGGGTCAACTCCTCCATTGCCGTATTCCAGACAATCACTCTGCCCTCAGGGTCGATAGCAAACGTGGGGTCAGTCATCTGGTTGATAATGCCCGATAACAGGATTTTGCCGGGTTCAAATGCTTCTTTCTGTTTTTTCCTTTCCAGAACCGAGGCGAGCAGATGCTGTATCCGTTCTATCGTAAATACACGGTCTGAAGCAGGCAGAACTGTACAGTCAAGTCCCCGGTAGACTACATCAAGGACATGCTTTTCATCTGTTTTCTCTGCGATGAGAACAAGCGGGGCGGCACGTCCTTTTTTTATCATCTCCTCAACCAATGTAACGCCGGAAAAATCACCAATAGTGCATTGGCTGATGATCAGGTCATATATATTGGTATCAAGAAACGTGAGTGCCTGTTGTGCGGAATCAGTCGAATCGATAGTAGATTCAGCATGGAGTTCTTTGATTATCGCATTTATTGGTGCTGCCAGCGATTCTTCACCAATAGTCAGGACAGAGAGTTGGCCCACCATTATACGTCACAGGGACATTAGAAATACATAATGGTATCGCACGTTCTCCCCCCAAACGTCTTCGGTAAAAAAATTATATACGATATCAACAAAACCCGGCGGGCTGCATCGCTCCTGATCTTTCACGAAAGTCTGTTTGGGTAGCAGGTGGGAGAACGAATAAAAAAAGTCCGGGTTATGGCAGTCCTGCAGAAAGATTCGGCTTCGCTCGTCTTTGAAGCTCATCGCCTGTTTAACTCAAGGGGTCACTCCCCAAACCGGAACAATCCCTGAGGGATGTGAATTACAAACCGGGCACCCTCCCCGGGTACCCCGTTCTCCTCAATAGAAAGACCGGTGATAGAGAGAATATCACGAGATAAAAACAGACCAAGGCCCGTATTCTTATAATATTTCCGATTAAATATTTTGTCCTTCATTCCATCGGGAATGCCCACGCCGTCATCCTCGTAGATGAGATCAACCGTTGTCGGACTCTTTCCCCGGACACATGAGAAGGTTATCTTCGTCACCTTCTCTCCATGCTTGACGGCATTATCGAACAGATTGTAAATGACCTTCGTGAACAGCGGGTCGGCATATATCTCGAGGTCTTTGAGATCATGTGCCACGTGGATCGCCTGAAATCCGTGGTTACTCCGATTTTCTTCGATAATCCTGCCCACTGGATACCATTCGGGAGCCTGTTCTCCCAGATTCTGATAATCCCCGGCAAAGTTAATCTGCTGTTCAATCGTATCAAGGGCACCCGACATACCCGTTACAAATTTCTGTTCGTGGCTTTCCGGCGGGAAAAACTCAGCTAAATTCAGTATTTCCATATATCCCTGTACCAACGTAAGCTGGTTTAAGATATCATGGCGGGTGATACTTCCGAGGAGATTGAGTTTTTTATTTACTTCCTGAACAGTCGCCTCCGCCCTCTTTCTGTCGGTGATGTCCATCAGAGATACAATAATTCTATCCAGCGTCTCTTCAGATCCCGGGGCGACAGCCATCTGGAAAAGAGTCGAAATTTTCTTGCCGGACAATGTTTGGTAGCTGGTTTCCCCTGTATATCTGAGTCCGCCCTGTGCAAGAGTGATCAGTTTTTCCCGTAAGACGTTCCCGGATTCATCGGTCAGGAGCTTCTGAAGATTCGCTCTCAGCTCATCCCTGTCATGTGCCTCCAGCAGATGCAGCGTTGCATTGTTGACATCCTGTACGATAACCATACCGGCAAACCGGACAACCTCCTTTGGATTCTCATCAAAATATCTGCGAAAATCGGTGATGCCCGCCGCTTTGAGCTCGTCAATAGATTGTTTTACCTGTGAAAAATCCTCTTCCCAGAGAGATATCGGGGACGATTCAAACAGTTGCTGGTAATGTGCCCGGCTTTCATGCAGGGCTTCTTCTGCTGCTTTTCGCTCGGTAATGTCGATGATGATGCCCTGATAGTGACTGGCCTCCCCGGTTGCATCGCGGCGAATATGGGTGAAGTCTTCAACCCAGTGCGCCGTGGTATCCTTTCCGATGATTCGGTATCCCAAAACAAAATCATCCACATGATGGGCACTTTTGTACAAAATCCCGGCGAGGACCTCTTCCCGGTCATCCGGATGAATAATCGAACTGAAGGTCATGTTTCCTGAAAGAAAGTCCTCAGCGGTGTAGCCAAACTGGGACACATTTTCGGTCACCCGTTCCACTTGCCAGCTTTTTCCGGCTTTCCTGAGGAACACGACGGCCGGGCTTTTATCAATGATGCCTAAGAGTTCCTTCTGCTCATCAAGCAGCCGGAAGATGTGTTCCTCAGCGACTTTTTCTGCGGTGATATCCCTTGCGATGACCTGTATGCCCGTAATGATATTATTTTCCTGAATGGGAGTCCCTGACATCCCAAGGATGGCATACGTACCGTCCTTTTTTCTGAAACGCAGCTCCACCCATTTTATCTGCTTTCCCTCTCTCAGTCTTTCGAGGTGATAATGAATTGGCCCCAGATCTTCCGACAACAGCAATTCAGTCGGTATTTTTCCCCGCAGGAATTCCGGCTCATACCCAAGGATTGTTTTCACTGAAGGAGAGACATAGACAATAACCCCGTGACTATCCATAGACACGATCAGGTCAGAAACCCTCTCGGTAATCCCCCGAAACTTCGCCTCGCTCTTTATGAGTGCATCTTCTCCGTGTTTCAGGGCGGTAATATCGGTAATCGACTCAACAGCACCGATCATTTTTCCTGAATCATCATAAATCGGGGATGCATGCAACTGGACAAAATAGGTTCGTCCGTTCATATCCAGTGGCATGGATTGAATGAAGATCACGTGATCCGTCCGTATTATATTGTGATAATCTGATTCGCATTCGTCATCCGGAACGATTACCTGGTCGATAAGCACCGGACGCCGTTTGCCGTAAAAAGGTATTGCATATTCATACATCCCTTTGCCGAGAATATCGGCGGCGGGCACACCGGTAAAATTCTCCATTGCCTTATTCCAGACGATCACTCTGCCCTCAAGGTCGATTGCAAACGTGGGGTTTGGTATATGGGTGATAATGCCTGATGACTGGATTTTATAGGTTTCAAATGCCTCTCTCTCCCTTTTATTCCTGCGGATGGAGTCGATTTTTTGCTGTATTCGTTCCGCCGTATAGGCATAATCCGAGGCGGGCAGAACCGTACATTCAAGCCCGCGGTAGAGTGCATGGAGAAGACAGTGCTCATTCGCTTTCTGTGCGATGACAATCAGGGGGATATCACTCTTTTTCTCC
>JAAYIO010000008.1 GCA_012523385.1 Methanomicrobiales archaeon | reverse complement strand
GTCTTTACCTCTGCTGTCACTCCCATTTGGTGGAGGGCATATTCAACGAGCGGGGACGTGCAGGCAACGCGGGTGTCCTCATCTGCGGTGCATGCCCGATGAACCTCGACCGATGTTTTCTCTGCGGGTCTCACCCATGCATGCACCCCTTTATCGATGACGATGCCTCCGCCACAGCTTCCGGTGGAGTCAGGGCTTTCGCCGTCAAACCGCCGGAAATAGCCGGAGATGTGACCGGGCGAGAAACCTACTGCAGATTCTGCCATAGGATCTTTGCCACCTCGGTCTTTGTCCCTTCTGCATGCACAATACCGTTTTTCGTGATGAGTTCATAGGTGGCGGTATCTGCACCGAGTGCATCCGGCGTATTTGCCGCCACCATATCCATTCCGGTATCAAGCAAAGCGAGGGCCTCATTACAACTGTTCCATCCGAGTTTGAATGCGACAATCGTCTTGGGGCGGTTTTCAGCCTGCATCACGTCCCGAATGAGTTTGGGAAGGGGGAGCAGATCAACGGATACCGTCTCTCCGCTGGGTATCTTGCCTTCGTAGGGCACCGGTGCAAAATCAGATATTGCCGCTGCACTGATATAATAATCAAATGTTCTCTCAGCACACAGGCTGAGGATATGTTTTCGCATATCACCGGCAGATTCCGCAAAAACATTCCGTACATGCGGCAAAGAGAGCGTATCCCCATGCACCAGCCAGACCTCAGCACCGAGGCGGGAGGCCTCACGGGCAAGTTCTTTCCCCATCCGGCCAGAGGAACGGGTGGTCAGCACCCGCACATCATCCAGTCGTTCGCGGCAGGGGCCGCTTGTGACAAGCACCGTTTTCCCGAGAAGCGGCAGACCGGAGAGCAGACGTTCGACCTCATGCACAATGGTCTCAACAGCCGCGATCTTAGCCTTGCCCTCCTCAATCCGGGGTTCAACGATCGTAATACCCCATGTTTTGAGAGTCTCAAGAGATGCCCTGACGCCCGGATGGCGATACATACTCTCATGCATCGCGGGCACGAGAACGACCGGCATACCGCGACCAATGGCAGTCGTTGCAAAGGTCGTCACCGGCGTGTCATCGATGCCGTGGGCTATTTTGCAGATGGTATTCGCAGTGGCTGGTGCGATCAACAAGAGGTCAGCACTCCCGCCGTCGCCGCAATAGGTGACATGCTCCACCATTCCCCCGCACCGGGTGATGGTCTCATGCCCCGTCGCGTAGGTAATTGCATCGGGGTGCAGAATACCGCAGGCCGCCTCTGTCATCACGCCCTGCACATCAGCACCGCACCGGCGGAGTGCATGACAAAGCCTCACACCGTCAACGGCGGCAATGCTCCCGGTGATGCCGAGCACTATCTGTTTACCCAAAAGTGTTGTCCGTATTGTATTCATTGTATCACCACATCGTGCACCATATGCCAGACACCCGGTGCATACTTCTTGACCCGATACGGGATAATATCTGTGGCATACCCTGCCTCAGCACAGCACCGTTTTATCTCCTCAGTCTGTTCCCCCAACGTGTGCACAGAGAGCACCGTTCCCCGTTGCACATGGGCGCAGGCGTCTGATAAGAACGTAAGTGCATCAAAATGCCCCATCAACATGTAATCATAGACACCCTTCAGAGCATCCCGGCAATCGCCCAGTTCCGGTGTTACGCGTGAAGAAACCTTATTCGCCGCACAATTTTTTTCCAGATATCCAAAAGAATCCGGATTTATCTCCATCGCATGCACCGTTGCACCGCTCACGGCCGCAGGGATGGTGAAGTATCCAATGCCCGCAAACATATCCGCACAGCGTATCGCCCGTTTTTCAGTGGCATCAGCAATCACGCGGGAGATACGGAGCTTCTCTTCACGGTTCCCCATCGCAAACATCACCTTGAGCGGATTCAGATAAAAAGTATATCCGGCTTCATGATGACAGACCTCGTTGCATTCACCATACATAAGAGTCGCTTCAGGAATCCGTTTTTCTCCGTGATATCCTGAAATATAAACAATCCCGCGGGGATTGAGCCAGTCACAGAGTGCTGTTATCTCTTCTGATCTCGGCTGGGTGCCATGCAAAACGGCCACATCCCCGAGGAGCTGATACCCCCGTCCGGAATAAGGAACTCTCTTTGAGAGTTCCTGATCCGCATCATATGCGTCCCTGACAGGAACAAAGGCCTCATCCCCTATCACATACGGACGGCGGGACGTGTCCACCCATTTTGCATCACTGAGGTGTGAGAGCATTTCACGCGGACATCGCCGGACTCTCATGATTACCCGACCAGAATAATGCCGCCGCC
>JAAYIO010000099.1 GCA_012523385.1 Methanomicrobiales archaeon | reverse complement strand
TGATTCGGAACTGATGCGATATATGCAAAAGAGGTAACGGGGAGAGAACTGCATTTCAGACGGTTCATGGCAATCGCCTGTGGTTTGGCCACGATGGGGGCGGTCACCAGCGGAGACATATTCAACTTCGTTCTCTTTGTCAGTCTGGTGGGTATCTGCATCATTGGCATCATCGCCTCAGTGAAAAACAACCATGTGCTGGATGCAGCCTTTAACTACGGCATCATATCGATTCTTGCAACCGTTCCCCTCTTTGCCGGAGCGGCAATTACGCTTGCTGCCACAGGCACCCTTTCCATCTGGCAACTCGCCGCAGTCGCACCCGCCATGCCGTGGATTGCAAAAGCGTTGATTCTCGTGGGAGTCATGGGAGAGGGTATCGCCCCCTTCTATGCAGCAAAGGCAGAACTGTTCCGTGCACCGGGTGCACCGTATGTAATCATGATCCATGTCAGTTCCCTCTTAATGTTCCTGAGAGTTGTAGAGATAATGCTCACCGTGTGATAGACCATGAAAGGAAAAAGTATTCAGATAATAACAATTCTTGCGCTGATTGTCCTTGTCATAGGAGGAATCGGACCATATCTCGGTTTCCTTTCCGACATAGAGCAGGCGATCATCTGCACGATTGCACTGCCGATATTCGTGTTGGGAGTCATGTTCTCGTGGAAATACCGTGATGGAGAAGAAGATTATCCGTTTATGGGGTACTGAGAAATGATAGGATATCTGATTGCAGCACCATTCATCGGCCTTCTCTTTATGGGGATTCATAGAAAGGTCATTGCACGGGTACAGGGGCGACCAGGCCCCCCCATCTGGCAGGAGTTTTTGCACACCCTGAAGTTTTCTTTCAAGGAAACATGGATTCCCCGCACCGCGAGTAAACCGCTCTTTATCGGCATCGTTGTTATTGCCATTGCCATCTGGGTCGGGGCGCTCTACGTCGTGATGCTCGGTGGCAGCCTTTTGTTGCTGTTTGGCATCTATATGGCGCATAAAATGGTGGAGCACGGGGTTGGGCTTTCACCGGGGTCGCCTTATGCGAAGTTTGGTGGTGTTCGTTCTGTTATCTCTGCATCCTCTGAGATACCGCTCTTTGCAGTGGTTGCAGGTATCTACTTTACCACCGGATCTCTGATGATTTCAGATATCATCCAGTATCAGGCAGCAAACGGACCATTGCTCTTCAGTGTTCTTCCCGCCGCAATTGCGATGTATATCGTCATCCTCTCAAAGATGCACTATGGCCCCTTCTCCATTGTCGAGGCAAAAGAGATTGTGAGTGGCTATAAGACCGAACATTTTGGTGTCTGGCGTGCAGGACTTGAAGTATCAGATGCGATCAAAACCTTCGTGCTTTTAATGGCGTTTGTGCTGATATTCTGGGGTGCATTGTCACCAATACTGCTCTTTGTCGCGATGCTCATCCTGCTCATCTCGCTGTCCTTTGTCTGTGCAGTGACACCTATGCTGAATCCTTATGACAGTGTCACGGTGCAGCTGGTAACAATCGTCATTCTGGTAATATGGATGGCAATTCTGGTGGTAATAGCATGACACCCATAAAAAAAATACTGATTGCCGCTCTGATTGCCTACCTCTGTCTTGCAGTGTGGCAGGTATTGTCCCATCCGGAAATATCCATGCAAGTACTCGCTCTCAGTGTCTTTTTCATCATTCTGACCGTTATCACCCTGATACCTGATGAAGAGCGCCTGAAGAAAGCAGAGATGGCATTACTCTGGATATCTGTCGGACTGTTTGGGCTGTATGCGGTTCTTGTCGCAGGAGGGGTTGTCTAACATGGTCACCTATCTCTATGAACGGGACTTGACTGAGATGAAACTCATCATTCTTTCAAGTGCGCTCCATGAAAAGACCGTAGCAGCCCTCTGTAAAAAATACGGGCTTCGCCGCCAGATTCTCCGGAAAAAAATGATCCGTCTCTTTGACATGTCTCTCCTGGAAAATATTCCGGCCCGATATGAAGTCTGGGAAAAAACATTGCCTGAAGCAAAGGAGTCCATCGAATCGCGATTGGGTGTGACGCTTCTCACCCAACAGATCCCCCTCATCGCTGACGATGAAATGAGCTTCATCGTCCAACAGACAAACAAAAAAATATCAACCGGTTATAACGAAGAACAGGCGATGAAGGAAGGGATAGCAATGATACGAGAGGTAATCCATTCATGAAAGCATTACAGGATCTAAAAAATGCCGTTCGTTCGCGTTCCATCCATGTCTGTTATGTGAATGTTGGTTCATGTAATGGATGTGATATCGAAATTCTTGCATGTCTTGCACCGCGATACGATATCGAACAGTATGGTATTTACGTCCATAATAACCCAAGAGAAGCAGATATTCTCTTAATTACCGGGGGGTTTTCACCGCAATGGGAAGACAAACTAAAGAGGGTCTGGGATGAAATACCCGAACCAAAGGCAGCAATCGCCATTGGGAATTGCCCCATCTCAGGATGCGTTTTTAACCGCGACGGGACGTACCTTGACCCGCCGGTACGAAAACACATCCCCATCGCAGCAGAAGTTCCGGGGTGTCCTCCACGACCAACAGAGATTTTAGAGGCCATATTGTCACTGGCACCTGTGGTATTCAAAGATTATGAGAGGAGAGAGGAATGAAGAAGATTGTTGATGTATCCCTTCCGATAGGACCGGTGCATCCGGTCTTTAAGGAACCGTGCCGGATAAAATGCGAAATGCGTGGCGAACAGGTACTCAGTGCAGAACTTGAGCTTGGCTATGTCAAGAAAGGCATTGAACGCATCATGGTCGGCCGGCCGTGGCAGGAAGTGATGTTTCTTGCAGAACGCGTCTGCGGTATCTGTTCGGTGGTACACAATTATGTCTGCATTGAAGGTATGGAACGAATCAGCGACATCGAGGTGCCTGACCGGGCAGCATATCTCAGGGTGATTTTAAATGAGATGGACCGAATTCAGAGTCATCTGCTCGCAAATTATTCGTATTGCTACACCATCGAGCATGAGACCCTTGCCATGTATCTCATTAACCTGAGAGAAACGACCATGGATGCCCTTGAAATGATCACCGGGGCACGGGTTACCTGCTCATACATCATCCCGGGTGGTGTGCGGTTCGATTTGACCCCGGAGAAAGAAAAGACCCTTCGGGGCATGCTCGATCACATCGATTCAGAACTCACACGGTTTGTCAATATGTTTAAAGGAGGACCCATGATCGCCCTTCGAAGCAAAAATATTGGCAATTTCACGCGTGAGGAGGCAATTGAATCCCATGCAGTAGGCCCTACGGCACGTGCCAGTAATCTTAACAATGACTGCAGGTTGTTCCACCCGACCTATAAAAAACTGGGATTTGAATCCATTCTTCTGGATGATGGAGATAATTATGCACGTATTATGCTCCGTTTCCTCGAAATATTCCAGAGCACTGAGCTCATCCGCTCCTGTCTTGCACAGATGGAACCCGGCATCATCCGGGGCGGGGGCATTATCGGAGGGGGCACGTCTAAATGGTCTGGTGAAGCGCCCCGGGGTGAACTCACGTATGATATCTCCACAGATATACGCGGACGGATAAAAACCATCGGCATACGGACTCCGTCTATTATGAATATTGAGGCATGTGTGCATTACATGCTGAAAGGAGTGGATTCTTCTGCTGATGTGACATCAACCTACATCAGTTCAGATCCATGCATTGCATGCAATGAGAGGTAAAAAACAGATGGAATCTTCACTACTATGGTACCTGAAAGAATTTGTTCGTGGAGAGTGGTTAACAAAATTTTTCACGGTGAAAACCGCCCCTCTCATCACCCCGCCATACTTCCGGGGATTTCCCACACTTACCCATCAGGAATGCACACATTGCCTTGCATGCATGATGATCTGCCCTGCACCCAATGCCATCGAGGTGCTGAAGACAGAAGGCGTCTGGAATCCCGTCATCTATCCCGGACACTGCGTCCGATGCGGATTTTGTGTTGAAGCATGTCCGGAAGATGTCCTCGCAGCAGGTGTGTTACTCGAGACGCAAAAAGCAGAACATACCTCTTTTTCAGCAACCTTTCATCTCACAATCAACCCTAATACATGCAAACGGTGTGGAAATTGTGCCACCGTGTGCCCGGTCAATAAAGAGATCGATCCCTATCTGGGCGGGACGGGGACCCCATCCAGCGATGAGGTCATCATGCGTATTATAAACGGTGAGATGCGGGTCATTCACAACGAGAAGTGCACCGGGTGCAAAACCTGTGAGAAGGGATGCCCAAACCATGCAATCAAGGTGGCACGCGTGGTGCAAGGCGTACAGGAGGTGAATGGAGTATGAAGACACTGCTGATAAAAAATGCCTATGTGATCGATCCGATTCAGCGCATCTCGGGTGAGATGATGGATATCGCCATTCGTGATGGCAAGATCGTCGATGATGTTAAAAATCCGGATGAAGTGATTGATGCACATGGCATGCTGACACTCCCCGGCGGCATCGATTCCCATACGCATATCTGCGGAACAAAGGTGAATTTCGGCAGGTACATGAGCCCCGAGGACATGCGAGCCGTACGGACCGTCCGTAAAGGGGCGATGCATGCTACATCCGGATATAGTGTACCAACCACCTATGGGAACAGTTACCGCTATTCCCAGATGGGCTACACGACCCTCCTTGAAGGGGCAATGGCACCCATGGAGGCACGTCATACCCATGAGGAGTTCCGCTACACACCATTGCAGGACTGCTTCGCAAATACCCTCTTTGACGGCAACTGGTTTGCGTTAGAGGCTATTCAGGACGGCGACATTAAACGCCTCGCGGGAGTTCTCGCATGGTACCTGTCATCGGTCAAGGGGTTTGGTGTTAAACTGACCAATCCCGGCGGGACTGAAGCCTGGGGGTTCGGAAAGGATGTTTCCTGCATTCACGATCCGATTCCGCGATTTGGGATTACGCCCCGCGAGATCATCGTACGGATGATTGAGGCAAACGAGATGCTCAATCTCCCTCACTCCGTCCATTTGCACTGCAACAATCTGGGAAAACCCGGCAATTACCTTTGCACGCTGGATACCTACGATGCCATCCCCAACCTCAACGAGAAGCGTCAGTCACTGTATTCAACCCACGTGCAGTTCCATTCATACGGCGGCACTTCCTGGAATGATTTCTGCTCCAAAGCCGATGAGATCGCCAAATCAGTCAATAGTAAACCACAGATCGTCATTGATACCGGTCAGGTGATGTTTGGAAAGACCACCACGATGACCGCAGATGGTCCGATGGAGTTTAACCTCTATCGTTTATATAACAACAAATGGAGCAATCACGATGTTGAAATGGAGACGGGCTCCGGTGTCATTCCGGTTCTTTACCGTAGGAAGAATCTGGTCAATGCAATTATGTGGTCAATCGGGCTTGAACTTGCACTCTTAGTGGATAACCCGTGGCAGTGCATCCTCGCCACCGACAACCCCAATGGCGCCCCTTTTGTCATGTATCCAAAGATTATGGCACTTCTCATGAGTAAAGAATACCGCGACAAGGAGTTTGCCACCCTCCACAAATCAACCGAAAGACGGGTGAATCTGCCTGCAATTGACCGTGAACTGACGTGGGATGAGATCGCGGTCATGACCCGTTCGGCACAGGCGCGTGCAATGGGAATTGTCGATTACGGAAAGGGGCACCTTTCTGAAGGAGCAGAGGCAGATATTGCCATCTATCCTATCGATGTCAACACCACTGACCCGACACGCGACTATGAACGTATCATCGAAGGTTTTGGAACGACCGATTACACGATCAAACGAGGTGAAGTGGTCTGCCGAAGAGGAGTATGCACCTCAGGTGAAAGCCATTCCACATACTGGGTGAAACCCCATGTGTCCCCCGCATACGATATTAGTACGGATGCGGTATTTATTGACAAATTTAACAGATATTACTCTATGCGGATGGCAAATTATCCGGTCGCAATCGAGTATATCGGCCGGAATGTCTGCATGGAATCTGAGACATCCCTATAATGCGCGCCATCCCAAAATAAAAAAACTGAATGTGACCGGGGAATTTCATGATAATAGGGGGTAATCTGCTGAACGGATATCAATACCCATCCGCAGCCGACAGTTCCCCTATCCCCCGGATGGGGAAATACCGCGATAAAGAGAGATAAACCTGATTACACAGGATATCGGATGCAATAAAGAGATGTTCTGATTGCCGGATATTCAGCACAAACGATGATATCATTCACTCATATTTAAAAAAACCAAAAAATAATGTATTCGGCGACGGTTACCATGATTGCCTGAGGTTGTTTATCCGATAGATTGGCAACAATTTATCAGGGAATCTTTCGAATATATGAATTAATGCTGAAACACACGTGCGGATATACGGCACCCATCCATTGTAAGAATTGTGGCAGGCCACTCATACAGCGCGAAAATAACAGTCAGTTGTATTGTCCCTATTGTGGTCGCCAGGTCACCATGATCTGCCCCGGTTGTGGAAAACCCTGGTGATCAGCGGTTCTCTACACTGCTACTGACCCGGCGTATATACGCCGCACGCAGTTTTTCCGTCTCATCAAGAGTGAAGTCCGTTCTTTTATTCTCATATAGATAGCGCTCCAGTTCAGCAATCACCGCTTCGGCTTCATGGTGATCTGCCACTTCAAGATACTCGGGAACACTGCCCCGCTCCATGGTTCCTCCACAGACCGGACAGAGTTTCCACTTCTGGAACCGATCCATATAACTGAACGTATAGCAGTTCTCACAACGGACAATAAGGTACATCGATATGTCGCTTATGTATTCGCCAAGATTATTAACCTTTGTTACCGGTGTCCGGTGGCGAAAGTGACAGGACATTTACGGATAGTTTTTATTTCAGGCGATTATTATTGAGTAATGACAATTGAAATAATTCCCGTCGAAGGAATACCGATCATTCATGCAGGCGATAATTTCCCTGAATTCATCGCAAATGCCCTCGCAATCCAGGATGGCGACATTCTCATTATCGCATCATCTGCATATTCCAAATCAAAGGGATACTTGAGAATCCTCGCAGATATCAAGCCAACAGAACGGGCAGAGACAATCGCTAAAAGAAATAATGAAGACCCCCGCTTTATTCAGGCAGTGCTTGATGAAGCCGATGACATCATCATCGATTATCCGTTTATTCTCTGCTCCCTGCCGCATGGACATGTGGGTGTGCGGGCAGGTATTGACCATTCCAATGTAGAGGACGGACTTATCATTGTGCTCCCTCCTCATCCCATGGAGGCAGCAGATGAAATCCGGCAGGAGATAAAGAGGATCACGGGGAAAAATATCCGGGTTATTCTCTCCGATACCTGTGGACGATCATTTCGAAGAGGACAGACCGGATCCGCTATCGGATGGAGCGGCATGCCCGCCATTCAGGATTACCGCGGAGATACGGATCTCTTCGGTCACGTGCTTGAGATCACCGAAGAAGCCGTAGTGGACGAGATCGCAGGCATCGCAAATTTTGTGATGGGGGAGAGCAATCGCGGCGTCCCGGCGGTTATCGTCAGAAATGCTCCTTATTGGAAAGGGCATGACAATCTGTACTTCACTGCAGAAGAAGATATCACCCGAAAAGCGATGAAAAAATAATATTAGTATAATACATTCAGAACGATTGTAAGAACAGCAATTGCTCCGGCAACAATCATGACCGTTGTCGGTGCAATATGCACGGCTCTGCGATCTTCACTATCATAATACGTTACCAGACCGGCTGAGGATACAAGCCTTCCACCACTCTTTTTTGCCATGCAGTACAATTGAGTTTTAGCATATTTAAAATGGAAGGTGAAGAAGACTGAATTCTGAACAGATATATGAGGGAAGAACTCTGGTGGGAGACGCATTTGAGGAACAGAATGTACAGATTGTTGTCACCAATGGGGAAATCTCTGCAATCGAAGAGATTTCCCACGTTCCCGACGTCTGGATATTTCCAGGTTTTTTTAATGCCCACACGCATCTGGGTGACACCATTGCACTGGACATCGATGCCCCCGGCACCCTCAGTGAACTTGTCGCACCCCCGGATGGCCTGAAACACCGTCTGCTTCGTGAGTCGTCTCCTGATACCTGTGTCGAAGCGATGCAGGCAAGTATTCAAACGATGACCAAAAGCGGTGTGTTAGGATTTGCAGATTTCCGGGAAGGGGGCATATCCGGGGTAAAGTATCTTGAAAAAGCAAATGCCGAATGCCCCCTTGATTCAGTCATTTTTGGTCGGGATGGCGGGGAAGCAGTCAGTGACGGCCTGGGCATCTCCAGCACCCGCCATTATGGAAAGGAGTTATCCGGAATCATCGATACGGCACGGGCGAACGGAAAAAAGATTGCCTTTCATGCAGGAGAAAAAGACAGCAAAGATGTCGAAACAGCCCTTTCCTTTGACCCGGATATGCTCGTTCACTGCACTCATGCAACCTCAGCCCAAATACGAACAATAGCTGATGCAGGAATACCCGTTGTTATCTGTCCCCGTTCCAACTGGAGATTGGGAGTCACCTCATCCCGCCATAATCCACCTATCCATGAGATGCTTGCAGCAGGAGTGGAACTCTTTTTGGGGACAGATAATGTCATGTTTGTTCAGCCCGATATCGCAGCAGAGATGGCATTCTGCCATTATGTGTATGGAATTGATGCAATAGACCTTCTCAGGATGGCAACTGCAGGGAGTCGCCTCGCGGAAAAGGATTATACCATAAATAAAGGTAATGATGCACGATTTATCCGATTAAATACGGCGCGTTCGAATGCGAAATACTCTAAATGCATGGTAAACACTATAATAAGCAGACTAAACCCATCCGACCTTGAAGGAAGTCTTTTAACATACAATTTGCAACACTTATAAGGCAATTCTAAGAGGTGTACCTGTGTTTACAAATATTCTCGTCGCCGTAGACGGATCAGAAATTAGTATTAAAACCCTGGAAACGGCGCTGTCCGAGGCAAAGGTGTGGAATGCAAAGCTTAATGTAATTCATATTCTTGAAACCGGTCTTTTTACTGATATCCCTGCAGATGCAAACCAGACATATATCAGAAATCTGCTGGAACAGCAGGGACTGAATGTCTTTTCCTATGCAGAGAAACGGTGCGAAGAAGAAGGCTTGAACCTGAATACGCTTTTTGGAAAAGGCCATGCGGGCATTGAAATCATTGCTGCAGCAACGGATCTGCATGCAGATTTGATTGTTCTCGGTTCACATGGAAAGAGTGATATCGATACGATTCTCCTCGGCAGTGTGTCACAACATGTTGTTCAGCATAGCCCAGTCAGCACATTGGTGGTGAGAACATAATACCGGAAACCGTTCGTGACGTAATGACAACAGATGTTGTCGGTGTAGAGATTCCCGGCAATAGAGATGATGTGCTCAGGATTCTGAAGCGGACTGGCATCAGTGGCGTTCCTGTCCTGAAGGGAGGGGTGCTCGTAGGCATCATTACCCGAAAGGACATGCTCAGAAAGGCTGACGAGATACAGCTCGGGCTTCTGATGACACCGAATCCCGTGACAATCTCCCCCGATGCAACCATTCAGGATGCAGCGAAGGTTTTGGTTGAAAATCATTTCCGCCGTCTGCCCGTGGTGGAAAAGGGAGCACTTGTCGGCTTGATCAGCATATCTGATATTGTGGGCGCCATCGCCAAGATGAAGATCACCGATGAAATTCGCTATACGTTCAGCTCCCATGCTTATGCAATATGGGAAGAGACTCCCCTGCCCCTTGTCGGCAGAATTATGGAGATGTCCGGGTATGATGCTGTACCTATTCTGAATGAAGACGGTCAGTTAACGGGCATTATCTCAGAACGTGATTTAATCCGCCATTCAAATATTGAAGATAGTGTTGAAGTGAGTGACTTCTCAAATGGCACCGACGACGATGAATGGACATGGGAATCTCTCCGCGACAACTACAGCATATCCTATGGGATATCCAAGGTGCAACTCCCGGATAAACCGGTTAAAGAGGCCATGGTAAAAGAAGTCGTAGCTGTTCCTCTGAATGCTGAAGTGAGTGAATGTGCACTGAAGATGAAACGTGCACGGGTTGATCAGCTCCCGGTAATAAACGGTGATCGCAAGATGGTTTCTATGCTATATGACCGCGATCTTATCCGCATCATTCTTAAAGAAGCGTAATGCTTTCTTTCAGATTCATTTCTGAAAGTATATCCAATACCTTTATAGAATACTGGCGCGTTGTATATCCAAGCGCTTTTACTCTCTTAATATAGCGAACTTTTGATTGGAGGATTGTAAATGTCAGAACTACCAGAAGGAGTGACAAAAAGTACTACAACTGTAGGTCTTGTGTTCCACGATGGTGTAGTGCTTGCTACCGAACGGCGTGCCACAATGGGTACGATGATTGCAAGCAAGCGAGCAAAAAAGGTTTACCAGATAGCCGACCGAATTGGTATGACCATCGCCGGGGGTGTTGGCGATGCACAGACCCTTGCACGGTTGATGCAGGTTGAATGTAGTCTCTACCAGATTCGTCGCGGGCGTGAGATGACCGTGGGGGCAGCAGCGTCGCTTCTCTCAAATGTTCTGAATCAGAACCGGTATTATCCCTATTATGTCCAGCTTCTCGTAGGCGGATTTGATGTCAATGGCCCCAGTGTCTACTCGGTGGATGCAATGGGCGGTGCATCAAAGGAAAGCGATATCGTTTCTACCGGTTCAGGGTCACCGTTTGCATATGGTGTGCTGGAAGATCGCTTTGAAGAGGATATGGATGAAGAAACAGCAAAAAGCCTTGCAATACGAGCATTGAGGGCAGCCATCCGTCGTGATTCAGCATCTGGTGAGTCAATGAGTATCGTAGTGATTACCAAGGATAAATACGAGGAGATGACCGAAGAGGTTCTTTAAACTCTTTTGTCATCTCTCTATTTTTCTTTTTTCGGACGATTTTAATGTTAATCGAAGAGCGTTTAGAAGATCTCAGGAAGAAGATCAATGCCAAAGTACCTAAGGGTATTTCAATATCAGAGGTTGAGTTTGAAGGGCCGGAATTGGTCATCTATACGGATGATACGAAGTTGTTTGCCGAACAGGAGGATTTAATTAAGATCCTTGCCCGTGAACTGCGTAAACGAATTGTTGTCCGCCCCAATATCCTTGAAGACCCTGAGAAAGCTGCCCCAAAAATACGGGCAGTAGTTCCTGAGAGTGCTGGCATCACCGATATGTTCTTTGACCCCGATACAGGAGAAGTCCTCATTGAAGCCGAAAAGCCGGGTGTTGTTATTGGAAAGAACGGAGCGACCCTCCGTGATATCACCAAAGAGATCGGATGGACGGCAAAAGTTGTCCGGACACCACCTATCGAAAGCAAGACCGTAAAAGATATTCGCCAGTACCTCAAGTCGGTTAAAGATGAACGAAAAGACTTTCTCCGGCGCATAGGGAAAAGAATCCACAGTGATGCCAGAAGCAAGGACAAATGGGTCCGTGTCACCACCCTCGGTTGTTGCCGCGAGGTCGGAAGAGCGGCATTTCTCCTTTCAACACCAGAGAGCAGAATATTAATTGACTGCGGAGAGAAGCCCGGCAGTTCGACGGAAGGATTCCCTTTTCTTGGAGTCCCCGAAATATCGCCCCTCAGTTCACTGGATGCGGTGGTTTTGACCCATGCACACCTTGACC